>NZ_JBSICA010000090.1:0-302 GCF_058245595.1 Pseudomonas sp. UF-293
GTCATTCCCGTTGCCAGCACATCCAGCACCGTTAACTGAATGATCCGCGAGGTCATCGGCATATAGATGTCGGTGTCCTCCGGCAGCGGAATGTTCAGGCTCCCACACTCGATCTTCAGTGAACATTGAATTTGCGTTCAAAACAAATTCCCTGTGGGAGCGGGCTTGCTCGCGAAGAGGGCGGATCAGTCAGTCGAGATTCCGAATCAATTGAATTCGTCACCTACCGGATACCGGCTGGCATTCAAACTCTCTTTGATCTTGCGCAGATGCGGCTGGAAATCCACGCCACGGCGCAGGGT
>NZ_JBSICA010000091.1:0-293 GCF_058245595.1 Pseudomonas sp. UF-293
GTGCAGGCGACGATCACCGGCGCTACCGGTGGTAACTTCGAAAATCTCGTGCCGAGCACCACTCCAGCGGTCACTCAAGTCACCGACACCATCGACACTTCAACGGTCAAACTGACCGCTGATACTTCGGTGGCCGAAGGCGGCACCGTGACTTACACCGCCACCGTCGGCGCGCCAGTCACCGGCTCACCAGTTGTGGTAACTCTGGCCAACGGTCAGACCATCACCATCGGCGTCGGTCAGACTACTGGCACTGCAACCGCTGTTGCTGCGAACGATGCGCTGACCGGCAA
>NZ_JBSICA010000092.1:0-277 GCF_058245595.1 Pseudomonas sp. UF-293
TTCCTCTGCAGAGAGCAGGCTTGATATCACAGGGGAGCGCTTCCTCTGCAGAGAGCAGGCTTGATGTCACAGGGGAGCGCTTCCTCTGCAGAGAGCAGGCTTGATGTCACAGGGGAGCGCTTCCTCTTCAGAGAGCAGGCTTGATATCACAGGGGAGCGCTTCCTCTTCAGAGAGCAGGCTTGATGTCACAGGGGGGCGCTTCCTCTGCAGAGAGCAGGCTTGATATCACAGGGGAGCGCTTCCTCTGCAGAGAGCAGGCTTGATGTCACAGGGGAG
>NZ_JBSICA010000093.1:0-263 GCF_058245595.1 Pseudomonas sp. UF-293
GCCTGGGGCGCATCGGCGTGGCCCTGCTGGCTGCCACCCTCACCGCCATCCCGGTGGGTATCGCCATCGGCTACAACCGCGTGGCCCGCGGCATTCTCGACCCGCTGATCGAGTTCTACCGGCCGATCCCGCCTCTGGCCTACCTGCCGCTGATCGTTATCTGGTGCGGCATCGGCGAGCTGTCCAAGGTTCTGCTGATCTACCTGGCAATCTTCGCCCCCATCGCCATTGCCACCGCCACCGGTGTGCGCACGGTCGACCCG
>NZ_JBSICA010000094.1:0-261 GCF_058245595.1 Pseudomonas sp. UF-293
TATCTTCTTTGCGTTGAATTATCAGTCATCCATTCATGGGTTATATTTATTCATTAATATTTATAAATAATGGAATATGATGAAAGCTAATTTCTTGCTGGCTATTGCTGGATCGATATTGTTAAGCGCCTGCACTGGCGATCGTCTCGATCAGCGCTATGCGCCGGACATCCCTATCGCCGCCCATGCTAAAGCGAATGGCGACATCTGCATCTATCCGTCACCAAAGGAAAACGAGAGGCAAGATACGCTCTATATCAG
>NZ_JBSICA010000095.1:0-252 GCF_058245595.1 Pseudomonas sp. UF-293
GGAATAGCTCAGTTGGTAGAGCACGACCTTGCCAAGGTCGGGGTCGCGAGTTCGAGTCTCGTTTCCCGCTCCAATTTTAAACAGCAGTGCTTTAGGGCGGTGCTGAGTGAAACCAGAACCAAATCTTCGGATGCGGATCTGGACACCGAAACACACACCATGTGTTCCGGGTAGCGTGTCCCCTTCGTCTAGTGGCCTAGGACACCGCCCTTTCACGGCGGTAACAGGGGTTCGAGTCCCCTAGGGGACGCC
>NZ_JBSICA010000096.1:0-250 GCF_058245595.1 Pseudomonas sp. UF-293
GCCGGAGCCGATCCAGCCGGAGATTTTCCTGCACCTGACCGAAAGCCTGGCGCAGGAAACCAGCCTGATTCGTTTGCCGGCCGGCAAGGCCCCGGCCCGCCCGCTGTACCTGCTGCACATCAGCAGCGGACGCGGCGCCACCGGGGAAGTGAACACCGTGCATCATCGTCACCATCTGGAGATCGGGCGCGGCGCCGAGGCGGAAGTGATTGAACACTATGTCAGCCTGGGCGAGGCCGCGCACTTCACC
>NZ_JBSICA010000097.1:0-249 GCF_058245595.1 Pseudomonas sp. UF-293
CGCGAAAGCGGTGTGTCAGTTATCACTTCATAACCTGACGGATGCCTTCGCGAGCAGGCTCGCTCCCACAAAGTCCTTTGTCGCATCGTAAAATCTGACCAAAGCGCAGATCCCTTGTGGGAGCGGGCTTGCTCGCGAAAGCGGTGTGTCAGTTATCACTTCATGACCTGACGGGTCGCCTTCGCGAGCAGGCTCGCTCCCACAAAGTCTTTTGTCGCATCGCAAAATCTGACCAAAGCGCAGATCCCT
>NZ_JBSICA010000098.1:0-248 GCF_058245595.1 Pseudomonas sp. UF-293
GGCGCAGCGGACGGGACTCGAACCCGCGACCCCCGGCGTGACAGGCCGGTATTCTAACCGACTGAACTACCGCTGCGTATCGCTTTGAGCTTGCGCTCAAGTAACTCGTTTTGACTGCAGGCTTCGGTGCCTGGCAATCGCGAACCAGATGAATCTGACTCGAAAATATGGCGCAGCGGACGGGACTCGAACCCGCGACCCCCGGCGTGACAGGCCGGTATTCTAACCGACTGAACTACCGCTGCGCG
>NZ_JBSICA010000099.1:0-246 GCF_058245595.1 Pseudomonas sp. UF-293
AGCCCGCCACTACTTTGGCAAACCCCGCCCGAATCTTCTCTTGCGGCAAGTCATCGGCAATAAACACGATCACACTCCCATAGTAGAACGCATTCTGTCAGGAGGAATGCAATCCACTGTGGGAGCGGGCTTGCCCGCGAAGGGGCCATCAATGACAACACAGCCTCATCAGCCCGCCACTACTTTGGCAAACCCCGCCCGAATCTTCTCTTGCGGCAAGTCATCGGCAATAAACACGATCACACT
>NZ_JBSICA010000009.1:0-212667 GCF_058245595.1 Pseudomonas sp. UF-293
GGAGGCGAATTCTACAGCGTTAATCGCTGCTGTCAACACCTCTTTTTCTCCGCTTTCGACCGAGAAGATCGAACCGTTAAAAGAGCCAAACATCACCGCTCTTTCAACTCCTTCCAGGCTTCGATGATCTGAAGCAAGCCGCTGTCGAAAACCGCGTAACTCTTTGAATCTCAAGGAGTTTTCCGTTTCGACTGCGCCGGAAGTGGGGCGAATTATAGACTTCTAAAATTCGCCGTCAACCCCTAATTCAAACTTTATTCAGATTTCAGCGTGATACGTGCAAAAGCCTTCTTGCCGGCCTGGCACACGTGAGTCGCGCCCAGTACATATATAAAGGAGCGATCAACCACTTCACCATCAACACGCACCCCACCCGCCGCCAGCAGATCACGCGCCGCCGCCGAGTTCTTCACCAGGCCAGCCTTATTAAGGACGGCAGCGATTGGCATGTCTTCAGCCGAAGCCAGCTCAACCTCAGGCAAGTCATCTGGAAGCTCGCCATCTTTCATGCGGTTGCCAGCTCCACGGTGAGCATTTGCCGCCGCCTCTTCACCATGGAAACGCGCAACGATCTCTTCAGCCAGCTTGATCTTGATATCACGCGGGTTCGCGCCAGCCTCAACGTCAGCACGGAATGCGTTGATCTCTTCCATCGAGCGGAAGCTGAGCAACTCGAAGTAACGCCACATCAGCGCATCCGGAATGGAAACCAGCTTGCTGTACATGACGCCTGGCGCCTCCTGGATGCCGACGTAGTTACCCAGCGATTTGGACATCTTCTTCACGCCATCCAGACCTTCCAGCAATGGCATGGTGAGAATGCACTGAGCTTCCTGACCATAACCGCGCTGCAATTCTCGCCCCATCAGCAGGTTGAATTTCTGATCGGTACCGCCCAGTTCGACATCCGCACGCAGCGCAACCGAGTCATAACCCTGAACCAGCGGATAGAGGAACTCGTGAATAGCGATTGGCTGATTAGTGGTGTAGCGCTTGTCGAAGTCATCGCGTTCGAGCATGCGAGCGACGGTGTATTGCGACGTCAGACGAATGAAATCCGCCGGCCCCATCTTGTCCATCCAGGTGGAGTTGAAGGCAACTTCGGTTTTCGCCGGATCAAGGATCTTGAAGACCTGAGTCTTGTAGGTCTCGGCATTCTCCAGAACCTGCTCGCGCGTCAGTGGCGGACGCGTGGCGCTCTTGCCACTCGGATCCCCGATCATCCCGGTGAAGTCACCTATAAGGAAGATCACTTGATGCCCCAGCTCCTGGAACTGACGCAGCTTATTAATAAGCACCGTATGACCCAGATGCAGATCCGGAGCGGTTGGGTCGAAACCAGCCTTGATACGCAGCGGTTGGCCGCGCTTGAGCTTCTCGACCAGCTCGGACTCGACCAACAGTTCTTCCGCACCACGTTTAATCAGCGCTAGCTGCTCTTCAACCGACTTCATAACAGACCCGCAAGGCTCAGATTCAAAGGGAACCAACCATACAAGAACGCGCACCAATTACAAGTTTTGCCCGGCGCACGGACACCAATCCACAGACCCGAGGTCTGTAGACTTGCTTCAGCGATGATTTGGTTATATTTTATACAGTTATTTCATCTTCATCATGTCATTCATCTTTTCCAATTCATCTATTTCAAAGTCAAAAATTACCTATGACCACAGAACCGTCTAAAGCGCCCCCGCTTTACCCGAAGACCCACCTGCTCGCCGCAAGTGGAATCGCCGCCCTTCTCAGCCTGGCGCTGCTGGTATTTCCCTCCAGCGATGTTGAAGCCAAAAAGACGACTCTGAGTCTTGAACTGGAAAGTCCTGCTGAACAACTGACACAAGATCAAGACGCTGCTGACGCGGCTCAAGCCACAAACGAGCCCGCAGCCTCGCCGTTCGCACAAATTGAAAACAGCGAACAAAACGCCGCGCAAACCGCTGAAACAGCGCCAGCACCTGTGGCGCCTGCTGAGAAACCGAAAGAGCCTGGGCACCGTGAAGTCGTGGTTTCCAAAGGCGATACGCTGTCTACACTGTTTGAAAAAGTCGGCCTACCGGCAGCCTCCGTGCACGAAGTACTGGCAAGCGACAAGCAGGCCAAGCAGTTCAGCCAGCTCAAGCGCGGCCAGAAACTTGAGTTCGAACTGAGTCCGGAAGGCCAGTTGACCAGCCTGCACAGCAAGGTCAGCGACGTTGAAACCATCACCCTGACCAAGAATGACAAGGGTTATACGTTCAACCGAGTGACTGCCAAGCCAACTGTTCGCACTGCCTACGTCCACGGCGCTATCAACAGCTCATTGTCGCAGTCCGCTGCGCGCGCAGGTCTTTCTCACAGCCTGACCATGGATATGGCAAGCGTTTTCGGCTACGACATCGATTTCGCGCAGGACATTCGTCAGGGTGATGAATTCGATGTGATCTACGAGCAGAAAGTCATCAACGGCAAGGCTGTCGGCACCGGCCCGATCCTGTCGGCGCGCTTCACCAACCGCGGAAAGACTTACACCGCCGTTCGCTACACCAACAAACAAGGCAACAGCAGCTATTACACTGCCGATGGCAACAGCATGCGCAAGGCTTTCATCCGGACGCCGGTTGACTTCGCCCGCATCAGCTCGAAGTTCTCCATGGGCCGCAAGCACCCGATTCTCAACAAGATCCGCGCCCACAAAGGTGTTGATTACGCAGCCCCGCGAGGCACGCCGATCAAGGCGGCCGGTGACGGCAAAGTATTGTTGGCCGGCCGTCGTGGTGGTTACGGCAACACCGTGATCATTCAGCATGGCAACACCTACCGTACGCTGTACGGCCATATGCAGGGCTTCGCCAAAGGCGTGAAAACCGGCGGCACCGTCAAGCAGGGTCAAGTCATTGGCTACATCGGTACCACCGGCCTCTCCACCGGCCCGCATTTGCACTATGAGTTCCAGGTCAACGGCGTTCACGTCGACCCGCTGGGCCAGAAACTGCCGATGGCCGATCCGATCGCCAAGTCCGAGCGCACACGCTTCCTTGCGCAAAGCCAGCCGTTGATGGCGCGGATGGATCAAGAGAAAGCCACCATGCTGGCTTCGAGCAAGCGCTAAGCCATGGCCTTGTACATCGGTGTGATGTCCGGAACCAGTCTCGACGGGCTGGACATCGCCCTGATCGAGCAGACCTCGGCGATCAAACTGATCGCCACCCACTATCTGCCAATGCCTGACTCCCTGCGCGCCGAGCTGCTTGGCTTGTGCGCCAGCGGTCCCGACGAGATCGCCCGCTCGGCGATTGCCCAGCAACACTGGGTCGAACTTGCCGCCTCAGGTATTCACGCCCTCCTCGCGCAACAACAACTCAAGCCCGATGCCATCCGCGCCATTGGCAGCCACGGTCAGACCATTCGCCACGAACCCGCGCGTGGTTTCACCGTGCAGATCGGTAATCCAGCTCTGCTGACTGAGTTGACCGGTATTACCGTCGTCAGCGATTTCCGCAGCCGCGATGTCGCAGCGGGTGGCCAGGGTGCGCCGCTGGTACCAGCCTTTCACGAAGCGTTGTTTGAAGAGCGTAGCGGTAACCAGGCGGTCTTGAATGTCGGCGGATTCAGCAATCTCAGCCTGATTGAGCCGAACAAACCGGTAGCCGGTTTCGACTGCGGACCGGGGAATGTTCTGATGGATGCCTGGATTCACCGGCAGCGTGGCGAGAACTATGACCGGGATGGCAAATGGGCTGCAACCGGCAAGGTTGAACCAACCCTGCTCAAGGCACTGCTAAGCGACCCGTTCTTCGTGACCAAAGGCCCGAAGAGTACCGGACGTGAAGTGTTCAACCTGCCTTGGCTGGAACAGCATCTTTCGCACCTGCCGAGCTATGCGGCTGAAGACGTTCAGGCCACGCTGCTCGAACTGACGGCGCTGACGATCGTCGAGTCGCTGCAAAGTGCTCAATCGGACACGCAGGAACTGCTGGTCTGTGGCGGCGGCGCGCATAACGCCACGCTGATGAAACGTCTGGCGGTTCTACTGCCGGACACTAAGGTCGCCAGCACCGCAACTCACGGCGTTGATCCGGATTGGGTGGAAGCCATGGCCTTCGCCTGGCTTGCGCATTGCTGCCTCGAAGGCATCGCCGCCAATCGGCCAAGCGTCACCGGCGCTCGCGGTCTGCGCGTACTTGGCGCCATCTACCCGGCCTAAACTTCAGATACAAAAACGCCGCAGAACCGAAAGGCTCTGCGGCGTTTTGTTGTGTGCGGTGAAGCGCGATCAGATCGAGAACGACGAACCGCAACCACAAGTCGTTGTGGCATTCGGGTTTTTGATCACGAAGCGCGAACCTTCCAGACCTTCCTGATAATCCACCTCGGCACCGGCCAGGTACTGGAAGCTCATCGGATCGACCACCAGGCTCACGCCTTCGCGCTCGACAATGGTGTCGTCATCGGCCACGTCTTCATCGAAGGTGAAACCGTATTGAAACCCTGAACAACCGCCGCCCGTAACGAATACGCGCAGCTTCAAGCGATCATTCCCCTCTTCATCGACCAGGCTCTTCACCTTGTGCGCAGCACCTTGAGTGAATTGCAAAGCCGTGGGGGTGAAGGATTCGACGCTCATGCTGACTATCTCCCGGCGTTACGCCGCCATAATGCGTGATGACGCGCATTATCCGCTTGTCCTAGAAAATTGGTCAACTATTAGAAAGGCAGCTGCAAGCTTCAAGCGGTGAGCTTCAAGCTTGCGGCGCCTGACCTGTAGCGGCCGTTAAGGAAGCATACCGGCGTGGGACAGACCGAAGCGCTCGTCCAGGCCGAACAGGATGTTCATGTTCTGCACCGCTTGGCCCGAGGCGCCCTTGACCAAGTTGTCTATTACCGAAAGTACCACCACCAGATCGCCATCCTGTGGACGATGCACAGCAATGCGGCAGACGTTGGCGCCGCGCACGCTACGGGTTTCCGGGTGGCTGCCCGCTGGCATCACATCGACGAACGGTTCGTTGGCATAGCGCTTTTCGAACAGTGCCTGCAGATCTACCGAGCGATCCGCTACTGTTGCGTAGAGCGTGGAGTGGATACCGCGAATCATCGGCGTCAGATGCGGGACGAAGGTCAGGCCGACATCCTTGCCCGCTGCGCGACGCAGGCCCTGGCGAATTTCCGGCAGGTGACGATGACCTTTTACCGCATAAGCCTTCATGCTTTCCGAAGTCTCTGAGTAAAGCGAGCCTACAGCCGCTCCGCGGCCAGCACCGCTGACGCCGGATTTGCAGTCGGCGATCAGGCGCGAAGCATCGGCCAGACCTGCTTCAAGCAATGGCAGGAAACCCAATTGCGTAGCGGTTGGGTAGCAACCTGGCACAGCGATAAGGCGCGCTTTCTTGATCTGCTCGCGGTTGACTTCCGGCAGACCATAGACCGCTTCGTCCAGCAATTGCGGTGCGCCGTGTGGCTGGCCGTACCACTTGGCCCATTCATCAGCATCTTGCAGACGGAAGTCAGCGGACAGGTCGATGACCTTGGTGCCCGCCGCCAGCAGCTCGCCTGCCAAGGCGTGAGCCACACCGTGTGGCGTCGCGAAAAACACCACATCGCAAGCGCCAAGGGTTTTCACGTCCGGTACGCTGAACGCCAGGCCGTCATAGTGACCTCGCAGATTCGGGTACATGTCAGCCACGGCCAGACCGGCCTCGGATCGGGAAGTGATGACGACCACTTCTGCCTGCGGATGCTGTGCCAACAGACGCAGCAGTTCGACACCGGTGTAACCCGTGCCGCCGACGATACCGACCTTGACCATAAACCTGCCCTCAACGAACCACTGGAAAGCCATCGATAATAGGGGCCGCGCGCGCCTGCGACAACCGCCAAGGTGACGCGCGGACGCTCAAGCCTCTACTATCTGGCTACCGTGAATGAGGGAATAACCAAAAATGCTCTATCTATGGCTCAAAGCGTTTCACATTGTCAGCATCGTCTGCTGGTTTGCCGGGCTGTTCTACTTGCCCCGCCTTTTCGTTTACCACGCGCAAAGCACCGACACGATCAGCCAGGAACGCTTCAGCGTCATGGAGCGCAAGCTGTATCGGGGCATCATGGGCCCGGCGATGATCGCCACGCTGATCTTCGGTGGCTGGCTGATCTACCTCAACCCGAGCCTTTTCAGCCAGGGCGGCTGGATCCACGCCAAACTGACCCTGGTCGTGCTGCTGATCGGCTACCACCACATGTGCGGCGCGCAGCTAAAACGCTTTGCCAGTGGCGAAAACACCCGCAGCCATGTCTTTTATCGCTGGTTCAATGAAGTGCCGGTTCTGATATTGCTGGCTATCGTAATTCTGGTCGTGGTCAAGCCGTTCTAACTTCAATCAATACGGATCCTTGGGGTGTTCACAATGTCGCTGCCCGCTTTGCTCGAACAACGTCTGCGTCTGCCCGTGGTAGCAGCGCCGATGTTCCTGATCTCCAATCCGGAGCTGGTACTCGCCTGCTGCCGCAATGGCGTGGTCGGCAGCTTTCCGGCGCTGAACCAGCGCGAAAGCAGCGGTTTCAAGGCTTGGCTGGAACAGATCGAGGCGGGCCTGGCGACGCTGGAAAATCCGGCCCCTTATGCGGTGAACCTGATCGTTCATCACAGCAATCCGCGCCTGCAGGCGGATCTGGATATCTGTGTCGAGCATAAGGTGCCAATCGTTATCACCAGCCTCGGAGCGGTGAAGGAGCTGGTCGACGCTGTGCACAGCTATGGCGGTCTGGTTTTTCATGACGTCACCACGCGGCGCCATGCCGAGAAAGCCGCTGAAGCCGGTGTCGACGGACTGATTGCCGTTGCGGCCGGTGCCGGCGGGCATGCCGGCACCTGGAGTCCGTTTGCGCTGATTGCCGAGATCCGTGAGTTTTTCGACAAGACGCTGTTGCTTGCAGGATGTTTGAACCATGGCCATGAGATTCTCGCCGCACAGCTGCTCGGCGCGGATTTGGCCTACTTCGGTACGCGATTTATCGGCACCACCGAAAGTCACGCGCCTGACGCTTATAAAGAGATGCTGCTGACAGCCAAGGCTGCCGACATCATTCATACTCCAGCGGTGTCGGGAGTGCCGGCCAGTTTCATGCGCCAGAGCCTGGAGGCGGCCGGTTTCGACATGGCTGCACTGCAAGGCAAGGGCGAGGTGAATTTCGGCGACAAACTCAAGCCGATCAACGATGAGGCCAAGGCCTGGAAGACCGTATGGTCGGCGGGCCAGGGTGTTGGTCAGATTGACGATCTGCCGAGCGTGGACCAATTGATCGCAAGGCTGGACGCTGAATATCGTCAAGCCCAAACGCGCGCTGCACAGCTGCCACAACGCTGGCCGCGCTGAGATACCCCGGCCAGTCGCTGGCAGACTGGCCTCGAACTGAATACAGCAAACCCAATCGCGACAAGGATGCCTCGGCCATGAGCGACACCCGTTACAAGATCGTCTTCGACGGCGCGCTGCAGCCCGGCGTCGACCTCACCACCGCCAAACTGAATCTGGCGGATCTGTTCAAAACCGATGTGGCCGCCATTGAGCGCCTGTTCAGTGGCCGCGCCGTCGCCCTCAAGCGTGACTTGTCCCACAGTGATGCACAGACGTATCTGCAGGCGTTGAACAAAACCGGGATCGACGCGCGGATAGAAGCGGAAACCGCCATCGAGCTGAATCTGGCGGATGTCCACGATAACCCTGCAGTGGTGGTGGACACTGACTCGCCTTACGCCCCTCCGCGCGCCAATGTCGGTGAAGCTCTGCCGCCATTCGCTACGCTCAAGCCATTCAGCGTCGAAGGCCGGATCGGTCGCCTGCGCTTTCTCGCCTGGACCATGGTCTTGAGCCTGGTGACCCTGCCCATCGTCGGCGTGTTTGCTTTGATTGCGCTGGGTCTGGTCAGCGGCGATTCGACCACCGGCCTGATCCTCGGTGGCATTCTGGCGGTCTTCCTGTTCATTGGCTTCATGATTGTCAGCATTCTGTTCAGCGTTCAGCGCCTGCACGATATCGGCTGGTCGGGCTGGCTGTGGTTGCTGAACCTGGTGCCGTTCGTGGGCAGCTTCTTCCCGCTGGTGATCATGGTCGTACCCGGCAATGCCGGCGCCAACCGCTACGGCCCACCGCCACCGCCCAACAGCACGGCGGTGAAAGTGCTGTGTTCCTTGTGGATCGTGTTCTTCGCGCTGATATTTGCCGGTGGACTCCTCGGCGGCTTCTCGGCTGTGCAGGAGGAGTACGAAAGCAATCTGGAGAGCAGCTATGACAGTGGTTCGGTGACCACCGATGAGGTTGAGGTCGTCGAACCGCCAGCGATTTCCGCCGACGAGGCAGCCGAACCGGCGCAGGCCCCTGTAGACTCTGCGCAAGAATGAACAGCGCTCCCCGCCGTGACAACCGCGTCGCCGGCGCGGAGCTGTTGCGATGGAGAACTGCATGACCCGTTACGCTCTGATCACTGGCGCTTCCAGCGGCATCGGCCTGGCCATGGCCGAAGCGCTGGCCAGGCGCGGCCGCAGCCTGATTCTGGTGGCACGACAACGTGATCAGCTGGAAAGTATCGCCATCGAGCTGACGCAGCGTTTCGATGTCGAAGTATTGTTTCGCGCCTGCGACCTCGGCGAACCGTTGCGCCTGTCGGGCTTTTTGCTGGAGCTGGAAGAAGGCGATCGGCAGATCGATCTGCTGGTCAATTGTGCCGGCATCGGCACCTGCGGGCCGTTTCTCGCGCAGGACTGGATGACCGAGCAGGACCTCATCGAGGTCAATATCCTCGCCCTCACCCGCCTCTGCCATGCGCTGGGTAACAGCATGGCGCTGCTGGGCGGCGGGCAGATTCTCAACGTCGCGTCCGTGGCCGCGTACAGCCCCGGCCCTTGGATGAGCACCTATTACGCCAGCAAAGCCTACGTGCTGCACTTTTCCGAGGCCTTGCGCGTGGAGCTCAAACAAAGCGGCGTCAAAGTCTCGGTACTGTGCCCCGGGCCGACACGTACACCGTTCTTCCGTACCGCACAGATGAGTAGCGAAAAGATCGAAAGCAGCCACTCGCTGATGAGTCCGGAAGAGGTCGCACTGCATGCCGTACGTGCACTGGATAAAAACCGCGCCATTATCATTCCGGGACGACGCAACCGCTGGCTGGCGTTCCTGCCGCGACTGGGCTCGCGCTGGCTTAACCGGACGATTGTCGGCATGGTCAATAAAGCTTACTGCCCCCGCTAGGAACAAGACTTCGAAGCGGTACACTCGATTCAGCCCAACTCAACGGAGAAACAGCAGTGGATACTCTGTTCACCAAGATCATCAACCGGGAAATCCCGGCCAATATCATTTACGAGGACGACCAGGTTCTGGCCTTCCACGACATCGCCCCACAGGCTCCGGTGCACTTTCTGGTAATCCCGAAAAAACCGGTGCGCACGCTCAATGACCTGACTGAAGACGACAAGGCGCTGGCCGGGCACATCCTGTTCACTGCGCAGCGTCTGGCGCTGGAGCTGGGTTGCGAAGAAGGCTTCCGCGTGGTGATGAACTGCAATGAACTTGGCGGGCAGACTGTCTATCACATTCATATGCACGTGCTGGGGCAGCGCCAGATGAACTGGCCGCCGGGCTGATGGGCGACAACCGACTGTGCCTGCTCGCGAAGGCGCCGATATATTCAACACTTCAGTAGCCGATAATCCGCTTTCGCGAGCAGGCTCGCTCCCACAAAGAGCAAAATCAGCGGCCAATGACCCAGCGCAAACCCTCGCCGGCCGATTCGGTTAAACTGGCCGCCGAGATTCTTCCCGGAGGTCAGCATGACTACCCAACGTCACTACTCGCCCATAGACCGTCTGCTGCTGCAAGCCGATGCCGCGATGCGCACGCTGTTGCCCTTCAGTGGCCAGCCGTACCGTCCGTCGCCAGCGATTCTGCAGCCGGATACGCAGATGAGCGATGAAGACACCCGCCATGTCGCCGGTCTGATGCGCATCAACCATACCGGCGAAGTTTGCGCCCAAGCGCTGTATCAGGGACAGGCGCTGACCGCCAAGTTGCCACAGGTGCGGGAGGCCATGGAGCACGCGGCTGAAGAAGAGATCGATCACCTGGTCTGGTGCGAGCAGCGCATCCATCAGTTGGGCAGCCACACCAGCGTGCTCAATCCACTGTTTTACGGCATGTCATTCAGTATCGGCGCGGTGGCCGGGCTGATCAGCGACAAGGTCAGTCTTGGTTTCGTAGCGGCGACCGAGCATCAGGTGTGCAAGCATCTTAATGAGCATCTGGAGCAATTGCCGGCCGAGGACGAGAAGTCCCGGGCGATTCTCGAGCAGATGCGCATCGATGAAGAACACCATGCGGAAAGTGCTCTGGATGCAGGCGGGTTTCGTTTCCCGGCGCCGGTAAAATTCGGCATGAGTTTGTTGGCGAAGGTGATGACCAAGAGTACTTATCGGATCTGAGATCTGTGTCGGTGCTGATGACCTCTTCGCGAGCAGGCTCGCTCCCACAGAGGTTTTGTGTGAGGCATGAAAAAGGCGACCAGGAGGTCGCCTTTTTTTGTCCGGTAATCTTAGGTCGGCATGTTGCGCGCGTAGAAGATTTCCAGCATTTCGTGTTTCACCCGGTCGGTCACCTGGGCACGTTGCTCGGGCGAGAGGTTGCTGGTCGCGTCGCCGAACAGGTAGTTGTCCAGTTCGAAGTTCTTCAGCAGCATTTTGGTGTGGAACAGGTTTTCCTGGTACACGTTCACGTCGGTCATCTGGTACGCGTCGCGGGTGTCTTCGGAGAGGTAGTTCTGGATCGAATTAATCTCGTGGTCGATGAAGTGTTTATTGCCTTCAACGTCACGGGTGAAGCCGCGCACACGATAATCCACGGTCACGATGTCCGAATCGAACTGGTGAATGAGGAAGTTGAGCGCTTTGAGCGGTGAAATGACACCACAGGTCGACACGTCGATATCCACACGGAACGTTGCAATACCGTCGTCCGGATGGATTTCCGGATAGGTGTGCACCGTGATGTGGCTCTTGTCGAGGTGGGCCAGAATGATTTCGGGCAACGGGCCCGGCGATTCTTCGATCTGGCTGTCAGTCGGGGTCACCGGCTCTTCCGAAATCAGAATCGTGACGCTGGCGCCCTGGGGTTCATAGTCCTGACTGGCGATGTTCAGGATGTTGGCACCAATGATCTCGACAACTTCTGTGAGAATCTGCGTCAGGCGTTTCGCGTTGTACTCTTGATTGATGTACTCGACGTAAGCCTGCTGGTCTTGCGGGGTCTCCGCGTAGCAGATGTCATAGATGTTGAAGCTCAAGGTCTTTGTCAGGTTATTGAACCCGTGGAGCTTGAGTTTGCTTTTCACCGTTAAAAACTCTCTATGTATGCGGCGCGGCCGCGTGATCAAGCATGCCCGTCAAGTGCGAACAACGCACCTGCGTAGGACGGTTAACACCTCTTCGCGATGGCGATTTTGGTTATCTGTTCAGGCGGATGACCCGTCGGCTGACCGATCACTGCCCTGAAAAAAGTGGCGCATTATGCAGACGTCAGCGGGGGATCGCCAGAGTCTGCACTGCTTTTATGATAGTTGAATGTCGGTTCAGCCGAGTTCGACGATTTCATAATCGTGGGTGATTGCCACGCCAGCCGCGCCAAGCATGATCGACGCCGAGCAATACTTCTCGGCCGACAGCTCGATGGCGCGCTTGACCTGAGCTTCTTTCAGGCCCCGGCCCTTGACCACGAAGTGCATATGGATCTTGGTAAACACCTTGGGATCTTCAGTCGCACGCTCGGCGTCGAGGAAGGCTTCACAGCTTTCAACGGCCTGGCGCGACTTCTTCAGGATGCTGACCACGTCGAAGTTGCTGCAACCGCCGACACCCAGCAAGAGCATTTCCATCGGGCGAACCCCGAGATTACGCCCACCGGCATCTGGCGGGCCGTCCATCACCACGACATGACCGCTGCCGGATTCACCGAGGAACATGGCTTCGCCAGCCCATTGGATGCGTGCCTTCATCGCCCAGACTCCACTGTAAAAAAAGGGTCGCCAGCTTAGCACAGCGCTTTGTCCCGACAGGAACGACGTCCTAGGACGGATGCTTTCTGGCTGTAGGTAATTTCTCGAATTTTCGACGAAGTGTCTGGTAAGCTGGCGCCAATTCGCTGGCGCCAATTCGTCAGCCCTGTAGCGACCGCCTTCAGCGCCTCATAAAAACTCAAACATCACCGTGCAGTCTTTTCGGGATACAACCATGGTTGCTATTACCCCCACACCCAAAATCAAGAACATCGACAAGCTGTTGATGCATTGCCAGCGTCGGCGTCATGCGGCCAAGAGCAACATCATCTGCGCCGGCGATCGCTCGGACACGCTGTACTTCATCATCAAGGGTTCGGTCACCATCCTCATCGAAGACGACGATGGCCGCGAGATGATCATCGCCTACCTCAACGCCGGGGATTTTTTCGGCGAACTGGGTCTGTTCGAGCAGGCAGGTCAGGAGCAGGAACGCAGCGCCTGGGTGCGGGCCAAGGTCGAATGTGAAACCGCGGAAATCAGTTACGCCAAGTTCCGCGAGTTATCGCAGCAGGATCCAGACATTCTTTACGCCCTCAGCGGACAAATCGCACAACGCCTGCGTAACACCACGCGCAAAGTCGGTGACCTGGCGTTTTTCGACGTCACCGGCCGAGTCGCCCGCTGCTTACTGGAGCTGTGCAAACAGCCGGACGCCATGACCCACCCGGACGGCATGCAGATCAAGGTCACCCGCCAGGAGATCGGTCGAATCGTCGGCTGTTCGCGAGAGATGGTCGGCCGCGTACTCAAGGACCTTGAAGAACGCAACCTGGTCGATGTGAAAGGCAAGACCATGGTGGTCTTCGGCACGCGCTAGACGTAAATCTGCGCCAGCATCAAACGAAACAATTCATCGAGACGCGCCAACGCCTGTGGCGCGTTGAATTTCTCATGCAGGGCGATGTGGCTTTGCGCCCTCACCCGCTGCTCCAGCCCGCAGGCTTCATTGAAGCGATTGACCGCAGCGACCATCGATTGGCGCTCGTCATCCATCAGCATCGCACCGTGCACCAGCCCCACCGGACGCTGGCCGCCCTGACTCTGGCGCCAGCGCTGGGCGGTGCCGACCATTTTGCGACCGTCGAGATTGACGTTGAAACGACCATCACAGAATGCGCCGTCGATTTCCCCGACTGACGAGGTGCCACCCAATTCATCCAGCAACTGACAGATCGGATCGCATAGCCGACGGTAGCCGGTTTCGATGCGGTTCAAGTCGCCTTCACTGCGAGGGGGGGCATACACCAAGGCAATGTTGATGGTTGCAGCGGATTGCGGGACAGGCTCACCGCCGGTTTCACGCAACAGCACAGGCCAGCCAGCGACAGCGGAGACTTCGCAGGCGTGGTCGAATTGCGGAAGACGGTTGAGGCGGCGCGGCATGACCAGCGCGCGATCGGTGGGCTGCCAGAACAGCAGGCCGAATTCGGCGTCGCCGGCACAGACCGAGGCCAGCAAGTCCTGTTCGGCTTGCAGGCCGGATTCGATGGTCAGCGGGGTTGGCAGCGACATGGTGGGCTCCGGCAAGTTGAGTCTCTTTAGCGGATTCGAAGGCCCCTTCGCGAGCAGGCTCGCTCCCACAGGGGGAAATGCATTCCAAATGTGGGAGCGAGCCTGCTCGCGAATGAGGTCGACTCGGTCAGTCGAGGGTCGAACCGCTCACTACTGGACCACCACGCTCCGGAAAGAACAGGCGCTGCAATTCAATGCCCGGATTTTCCGCGCGCATGAACGCTTCGCCGACCAGGAACGAATACACGTCGCTGATTTCCATCAGTTCGACGTCGGCACGATTGAGAATGCCGCTCTCGGTGATCACCAGGCGATCGCGCGGGATACGCGGCAGCAGATCGAGGGTGGTTTCCAGGCTGACATCAAAGGTGTGCAGGTTGCGATTGTTGACCCCGACCAGCGGTGTGTCGAGGGTCTTGAGCGCGCGCTCCAGTTCGTCACCGTCGTGCACTTCCACCAACACGTCGAGACCGACGCCTTTGGCCACGGCGGCCAGCTCGGCCATCTTCACGTCGTCCAGTGCGGAGACGATCAACAGCACGCAATCGGCGCCCAGCGCGCGGGCTTCAACGATCTGGTAGGGATCGATCATGAAGTCCTTGCGGATCACCGGTAACTTGCAGGCGGCGCGCGCCTGTTGCAGGTAGGCATCGGCGCCCTGGAAGTAATCGATGTCGGTCAGCACCGACAGACACGTGGCCCCGCCCTTCTCGTAGCTCTTGGCGATGTCAGCCGGCACGAAGTCTTCGCGGATTACGCCTTTGCTCGGCGAAGCCTTTTTGATTTCGGCAATCACCGCCGGTTGTTTTTTCTTTGCTTGCGCCAGCAAAGCCTGGGCAAAACCACGGGGTGCATCGGCCGCCTTGGCCAGACTTTCCAGCTCGCTCAGGCTGACCCGGGCGCTGCGCTCGGCGACTTCCTCAACCTTGCGCGCCAGAATGTTTTCCAGAACCGTCGGTACACTCATCCTTCATTCTCCACTTTGAATACCGCGGTAAAGGCACCCAGCTCCTCGAGTTTTTCCCGAGCGAGGCCGGTGTGCAGCGCGTCGTGCGCCAGCTCCACACCTTGTTTCAGACTGCTTGCCAGGTCGGCGGCGTAAAGCGCCGCACCGGCATTGAGCACAATCATCTCGGCAGCTTTCTGGCCGTTTTCGGTTTTGCGCTTGCCGAGGGCATCGCGAATCAGCGCCAGCGACGCTTCCGGGCCTTCAACCGACAGGCCGTGCAGGCTCTGGCTCTTCATGCCGAGATCTTCCGGCTCGACCCAATACTCAGTGATTTCGTTGTTTTTCAGCTCGGCGACAAAGGTCGGCGCGGCGAGGCTGAACTCGTCAAGACCGTCCTTCGAATGCACCACCAGCACGTGTTTGCTGCCCAGCCGCTGCAAGACTTCGGCCAATGGCCGGCACAGCGCCTGGGTGAATACGCCGACTACCTGATGTTTCACACCGGCCGGATTCGTAAGCGGGCCGAGCATGTTGAACAGCGTGCGCAGGCCGAGTTCGCGGCGCGGGCCGGCGGCATACTTCATCGCTTTGTGGTGAGTCTGGGCGAACATGAAACCGATGCCGACGTTGTCGATGCAACGCGCGACTTGGACCGGCGTCAGGTTCAGGTAGATGCCGGCAGCTTCCAGCAGATCGGCGCTGCCACTTTTGCCGGACACCGCGCGGTTGCCGTGCTTGGCCACGGTGCAACCGGCGGCTGCAACAACAAAGGAGGACGCAGTCGAGACGTTGAAGATATTCGCACCATCGCCGCCGGTGCCGACCACATCGACGACGCCGTCGAGGGTTTTCAGCTCGACCTGATCGGCCAGCTCGCGCATCACCGATACGGCGCCGACGATCTCGTCGATGCTCTCGCTCTTCATGCGCATGGCCATCATGAACGCGCCGATCTGCGCTTCGGTGCATTGCCCGGTCATGATCTCGCGCATCACATCGCGCATTTCATCGGTGCTGAGGTCGAGGTGTTCGACGATACGGCTGAGGGCTGTCTTGATATTCATGGGAAGTCCTTAGCGCGTGCCGCCGGTTTGTTTGAGGAAATTGGCAAACAGTTCATGACCCTGTTCGGTGAGGATCGACTCGGGGTGGAACTGTACACCCTCGATGTTCAGGGTCTTGTGACGCAGGCCCATGATCTCGTCGACCGAGCCGTCATCGTGCTGGGTCCACGCGGTCAGCTCGAGGCAATCGGGCAGGCTGTCGTGCTTGACGATCAGCGAGTGGTAACGGGTAACGGTGAGCGGATGATTGAGGCCGGCAAACACGCCCTTGTCCTCGTGGAATACCGGGCTAGTCTTACCGTGCATGACTTGGCGGGCACGCACCACATCACCGCCGAAGGCTTGGCCGATGGACTGGTGGCCGAGGCAGACGCCGAGGATCGGCAGTTTGCCGGCGAAGTGCTTGATCGCGTCGATGGAAATGCCAGCCTCGGTAGGCGTGCACGGCCCCGGGGAAACCACGATGCGCTCGGGATTCAGCGCTTCGATTTCGGCGATGGTCAGTTCGTCGTTGCGCACCACTTTGACTTCGGCACCCAGCTCGCCGAGGTATTGCACAACGTTGTAGGTAAAGGAGTCGTAGTTGTCGATCATCAGCAACATGGCGTTTCGAACCTCTTGAATTCTGACTTGATGACAGCCTTCAGATGACTTGCCCGCAGAGCGCTGCGCGATGTCGGACGCGCACAGGGCGCCAGCACAGCGGCATTTCAAACAGACAAGGAAGGCAAAGCGATACAGATCCGGCGGAGCCGGCAGAAAAGATTCAGGCGCGCCAACGCCAGCGGGCGTGTGCCTTGATGACTTGATCCAGAAGTTTGCTGGTGATCAACACGGGGAAGGTCTCGTTCATACGTTCCGGCACAGTAACTTAGCTGGGCGGAGCGTGCAATATGGCGGGGCCTGCGGGCTGGAAAACGGCAGAAGGATTCGCGACCGATGGCAAAATGCCGAACGTTTTTGGTACTGTCGTTTCGTTCACCTACAACAATAAATAAACGGACTTGCTCATGATCAGACAGACGTTGTTTGTACCGCTGGCCAGTTGCGTGCTCGCACTCGCCTGCGCCCAGGCCAATGCGGCGCCCAATCCTTATTCCAGTTTCATTGTGTTCGGCGACAGCCTCAACGATGCCGGCACCTTCGCCGACACGGGCGGCCCGGCGGGTTCCACCGAGCGCTACACCAACCGCACAGGGCCGGTGTATCAGGATGGCAGCGGCGAAGTTTATTCATTGAATTCCACGCAGTTGCTCGGCGCCCGCCTGGGCTATTCGCCTGACCAGACAGCTTCTTCCAGCTCCGCAGTGCGAGCCGAAAACGGCCAGCCCGACGGCAACAACTGGGCGGTCGGTGGTTATCGCACCGACCAGATTCTCGACTCGATCACCACCCAATCGGCCACCGGCGAACGCACCCGCGCCGGCTACCTGCCATCGAACGGCTTCCGCGCCGACCCGAATGCGCTGTACTACATTTCCGGTGGCGGCAACGACTTCCTCCAGGGCCGTATTCTCAGCCTGCCCCAGGCCAACGCCGCAGCCGATCGGCTGGCCGACAGCGTGCAGACGTTGCAGACCGCCGGTGCCAAATACGTGATGGTCTGGCTGCTGCCTGACGTGGGCCTGACCCCGGCCCTTAACGGCACGCCGCTGCAAGCATTCAGCAGCACCCTCGCCAACCAGTTCAACAGTCAGTTGGTGACGCGCCTGCAGGGCATCAACGCCGAAGTCATTCCACTGAACATTCCGGTGCTGCTCTCGGAAGTCTTCGCCGACCCTGGGCGCTTTGGCCTGGCCACCGACCAGAACCTCACCGCGACCTGCTTCAGTGGCAATAACTGCCCGGAAAACCCCCGCTACGGGATCAACAGCGCCACGCCGGATCCGACCAAGCTGATCTACAACGATGGCGTACACCCGACCGAATCCGGGCAGAAACTGATTGCCGATTACGCCTATTCGTTGCTGGCAGCGCCATGGGAACTGAGCCTGCTGCCGGAAATGGCCCATGGCACGGTGCGCGCGCATCAGGATGAATTGCGTAATCAGTGGCAGGCGGATTGGGAGAACTGGCAAGCGGTCGGCCAATGGCGTGCGATTGTCTCGGCCGGCGGACAGCGTCTGGATGTCGACAGCCAGAGCAGCGGCGCCAGTGCCGATGGCAGCGGTTACAACCTCAACGTCGGCGGCAGCTATCGCCTGAACGAAGCCTGGCGCCTGGGCGTGGCGGCCGGTTTGTACCGGCAGAATCTCGAAGCCGGGCACAATGACTCCGATTACAAACTCAACAGCTACATGGCCACCGCGTTCGCCCAGTTCCAGCAGAACCGCTGGTGGGCCGATGCTGCGCTGACCGGCGGCAAACTCGACTACGACAACCTCAAGCGCAAGTTCGATCTCGGCGCCAGCGAGGGTGCGGAGAAAGGCGATACCGACGGCAGCCTCTGGGCGTTCAGCACGCGTCTCGGCTATGACATTGCGCAACCGGGCAGCCAATGGCACCTGTCGCCGTTTGTCAGCGCCGATTACGCCAGTGTCGATGTCGACGGTTACTCGGAGAAGAGCAACCGCGCCACCGCGCTGACCTTCGATGACCAGAGCCGCGATTCGAAACGTTTGGGCCTGGGCATTCAGGGCAAGTACAACTTCACCGCGCAAACCCAGGTGTACGGCGAATACGCCCACGAGCGTGAGTACGAAGATGACGTGCAGAAGGTCAACATCGCACTCAATACCCTGCCGACGAATGACTTCACCCTTGAAGGCTACACACCGGCAAGTCACCTGAACCGCTTGAGCCTCGGTGTCAGCCACAAGCTGACGGCGGATCTGGCGCTGCGTGGCGGTTATACGTTCCGCAAGGACGATGACTTCAAGCAGCAGGGACTGAATGTCGGGGTCGTGCTGGATTTCTGAGGTGTAGATGCAAAAAGCGGCGCCCCTGCAGGCGCCGCTTTTTTATGGCAGTACACAAAGCAAATGTGGGAGCGGGCTTGCTCGCGAATGCATTCGGTCAGTTGATGTAAAAATCGACTGATCCACCGCTTTCGCGAGCAAGCCCGCTCCCACAAGGGTTGGGTGTGGGCTCAGGCGTCCGGGGTTTGCTCGGCCAGGGCCACGGCGCGGAACATCGCGCGGCGTTTGTTCAGGGTTTCTTCCCATTCCAGCGCCGGCACCGAGTCGGCAACGATGCCGCCGCCGGCCTGCACGTGCAGTTCGCCGTTCTTGATCACTGCCGTGCGAATGGCAATGGCGGTGTCCATGTTGCCGTTCCAGGCAAAGTAACCGACCGCGCCGCCGTACACACCGCGCTTGACCGGCTCCAGTTCGTCGATGATTTCCATCGCGCGAATCTTCGGCGCGCCCGACAAGGTGCCGGCCGGCAGAATCGCTCGTAGTGCGTCCATCGCGGTCAGGCCAGACTTCAACTGGCCGGTGACGTTGGAGACGATGTGCATCACGTTGGAATAACGTTCGATGACCATTTTCTCGGTGAGCTTCACCGAACCGATTTCCGAGACTCGCCCGGTATCGTTGCGGCCCAGATCGATCAGCATCAAGTGCTCGGCGATCTCCTTGTCATCCGAGAGCAGGTCCTGCTCCAGCGCCGCATCGGCCTCTTCGGTCGCGCCGCGTGGGCGCGTGCCGGCGATCGGGCGCACGGTGATCAGGTTGTCTTCGACGCGCACCAGCACTTCCGGCGAACTGCCGACGACGTGGAAATCGCCGAAGTTGAAAAAGTACATGTACGGCGTCGGGTTGAAGCAACGCAGCGCGCGGTACAGATCGATCGGCGCAGCCTTGAAGTCGATCGACATGCGCTGCGACGGCACCACCTGCATGCAGTCGCCAGCGAGGATGTATTCCTTGATGGTGTCGACGGCTTTTTCGTAATCGTCCTGGGTAAAACTCGAACGAAACACCGGATCGGCCGATTGCTGCTTACTGAAGTCCAGGCCACGACGCGGAGTGATCGGCTGACGCAGTTGCTCGAGCAGTTCCTGCAACCGCGCCTGGCCTTGCTCGAAGGCATCGGCCTGCGCAGGGTCGGCGAGGACGATCGCGTGCATCTTGCCAGCCAGGTTGTCGAACACCACGACGGCGTCGGAGACCATCAGCAGAATGTCCGGCACGCCCAGCGGATCCGGGTTCGGGCACTTGCCCAGACGCTTCTCTACATAACGTACACAGTCATAACCGAAGTAGCCGACCAGCCCACCGTTGAAGCGCGGCAGGCCGGCGATGGTCGGCACGTTGTAGCGAGCCTTGAAGGTTTCGACGAAGGCCAGCGGATCTTCAACCTCGTGGCTTTCGGTCTCGACGCCATCAACGCTGATACTGACGTGATGGTCGTGCACCCGCAGCACGGTGCGGCACGGCAGGCCGATGATCGAGTAACGGCCCCATTTCTCGCCGCCCTGCACCGATTCGAGCAGATAGGAGTTGGGCTGGTCGGCCAGTTTCAGGTAGATCGACAGCGGCGTGTCGAAGTCGGCCAGGGTTTCGCAGGCCAACGGGATGCGGTTATAGCCGTCAGCGGCCAGACGCAGGAATTCTTCGCGATTCATAAGGTGCCTCGTGGTGTGAGGTGCAATCAGTCAGTCAGGCGAACGCGCCGGCAAGGCCGGCCAGAATCAGTCAGGCGCGCCAACGCCAACGGGCCAGGGCCTTGATGACTTTCATCCAGAGTTTGCGGGTGACCACCACGATGGCGTTTCCAGAAGGGGGTTGAACAGCGTCGGGCAACGTTATCCCACCGGCCAGATCCAGGCAACCGGGAATTAGTTTGCGCAAATCGTCGATCACCAGTGCCGGCGATTCCTCGGCAATTGGCCGGCCATGGTTGTAGCCATAACTGAGCGCCACACACTTGACCCCCGCCGCTTTCGCCGCCTGCACATCGCTGCGCGAGTCGCCGACGAACAACGATTGCGAGGCCGGGATGTTGGCCATTTTCATCACGAAAAACAGCGCCGCCGGGTCAGGCTTCTTCTGCGGCAGAGTATCGCCGCCGATGATCCACTTGAAGTAGCGGCCGATCTTCATCTGATCGAGCAGCGGCGCGACGAAGCGCTCGGGCTTGTTGGTGATCAGCGCCATGGCCACGCCTTGCTTGTGCAGCCACTTGAGCGTGTCGCGCACACCGGGATAGACCACGGTCAGCTCATGGCTGGCGCCGTACGCCTCCATGAAAATCTCCAATGCGCGCTCGGCTTCAGCGTCATCCACTGCTGAGTGATCGATGCCACCGGCCAAGGCCCGACGCACCAGTACCGGCGCGCCATTACCGACCCATTCGCGCACCGCTTCGATACCTGCCGGCGGACGACCGAGGGAGAGCAGCATGGTGTCCACCGCCGCTGCCAGGTCGGGAACCGAATCGATCAGCGTGCCATCCAGATCGAACATCACCAACCGTGGCAGTTGCCCCGGGAACAGCTGCTCAAAACCGCTCATGGGCGCGCCAGAGCCAGTTCGGAACGCATCTTGTCGATGACTTCCTGATAGTTCGGCGCGTTGAAAATGGCCGAGCCGGCGACGAAGGTATCAGCGCCAGCAGCGGCAATTTCGCGGATGTTGTTGACGTTGACGCCGCCGTCGATCTCCAGGCGGATGTCGCGCCCCGAAGCATCGATGATCGCCCGCGCTTCACGCAGTTTGTCGAGGGTGCCGGGAATGAACTTTTGCCCGCCGAAGCCCGGGTTGACGCTCATCAGCAGAACCATGTCGACTTTGTCGATCACGTACTTGAGCACGTCCAGCGGAGTCGCGGGGTTGAACACCAGACCGGACTTGCAGCCGCCTTCGCGGATCAGTTGCAGCGAGCGATCGACGTGCAGCGTGGCTTCCGGGTGGAAGGTGATGTAGGTCGCGCCGGCTTCGATGAAGTCGCCGACGATGCGGTCCACCGGGCTGACCATCAGGTGCGCGTCGATCGGCGCGGTGACGCCGTACTTGCGCAGTGCCGCGCAGACCATCGGGCCGATCGTCAGGTTCGGTACGTAGTGGTTGTCCATGACATCGAAGTGGACAAAGTCGGCGCCGGCGGCGAGAACGTTGTCCACTTCCTCGCCGAGGCGGGCGAAGTCGGCGGAGAGGATCGACGGAGCAATTACGAAGGGCTGCATGACGCACCTGTGCTGAGCTAAATCACGATGGCGCGCATTGTATACCTCAAGTTTCCACGCGCGCACCGGGACCGCGATGATTGGGTTGTGCCATGAGCCCTCAGCGACCGCGCCTCAGTAAGCCGCGCGGTAGATCTTCTCGATGTCGCCGGCGCTGAGTTTGCGCGGGTTGTTGCGCATCAGCCGCTCGATGCCGGCCGCCTCCACGGCCATCGCCGGGATCGCTTCCTCCGGCACGCCGAAACTGCGCAGCCCGGCAGGGATTTCCACCGCCGCGCACAGGTCGGTCATGGCCTGCACGGCTTTGTCCGCAGCTTCGCTGGCGCTCAGATGCGCGGTCTTCACGCCCATGGCTTCGGCAATATCCTGCATGCGTTCGACGCAGGCCATTTTGTTCCAGGTCATCACATAGGGCAGCAGCAAGGCGTTGCTGACACCGTGGGCAATGTTGAAGCGCCCGCCCAGCGGATACGCCAGCGCATGCACCGCCCCCACCCCGGCGTTACCGAACGCCATGCCGGCCATCAGGCTGGCGGTGGCCATGTCTTCGCGCGCTTGCAGATTGGCGCCGTTGGCGTAGGCCTTGGGCAGAGCGCTGGCGATCAGCTTGATTGCGCCGATGGCGAGGGAGTCGGTGATCGGCGAGGCATTCACCGACAGGTAGGATTCGATGGCGTGCACCAGTGCATCGACGCCACTGGCAGCAGTGACGCTGCGCGGACAGGTCAGGGTCATCTGCGGGCTGACCAGCGCCACATCCGGTAGGAGATAGTCGCTGACGATGCCTTTCTTCAACTGCGCGACCTTGTCGGAGAGGATTGCCACGTTGGTGACTTCGGAACCGGTGCCGGCGGTGGTCGGGATGGCGATCAGCGGCGGGCCTTTGCGCGGCACCTGGTCGACGCCGAATAGATCTTCCAGCGCGCCGTGGTAACCGGCGTAGGCAGCGACACTCTTGGCAATGTCGATGGCGCTGCCGCCCCCCAGTCCGATCAAACCGTCATGCCCGCCTTCGCGATAGGCGCGCATGCAGTCCTCGACGATGGCGATTTCCGGGTCGGGCAGCACGCGGTCGAAAATCTCGTACTCGCGCCCGCCGAGTTGCACCAGCGCCAGCTCGACCGTGCCGGACTTGACCAGCGCAGCGTCGGTGACGATCAGCGGGTTGTCGATGTCCAGACGCGTGAGTTCGGCGGCCAGTTGTTCGATGGCTGCGGCGCCGGTGATCAGTTTGTGAGCGATTTTGAACTGGGACAGACTCATGGTGCGCAGCCTCTTATAGATGTGGGAGCTGGGCACAAGATTAGCTGGGGATTTGGGGTTGTCTGCTATTCACCCTATGAATGACCAGATCCAGAAGACCACGATCAACTGTGGGAGCGAGCCTGCTCGCGAATACGGTAGCCCTTTCAACTGATAGCCAGCTGACACACCGCTTTCGCGAGCAGGCTCGCTCCCACATTTTTAGCCGCTTTCGAAGTCAGACCTGCGCAGTACGCAGTTTTTCGCTGCGCCCGCGCAGCCATTCCAGGGTCAGCAGCAGAATCACCGAGAAGGCAATCAGCAACGTCGCCGCAGCCGCAATCGTCGGGCTGAGGTTCTCGCGAATTCCGCTGAACATCTGCCGAGGCAATGTCGCCTGCTCGGGACCTGCGAGAAACAGCGTCACCACCACCTCATCAAACGACGTCGCAAAGGCAAACAGCGCCCCGGAAATCACCCCCGGCGCAATCAGCGGCAAGGTCACCCGACGGAACGCGGTCAAGGGCGATGCACCGAGACTCGCCGCCGCCCGCACCAGATTGTGATTAAACCCCTGCAACGTCGCCGACACCGTGATGATCACAAACGGCACACCCAGCACCGCATGCACCACGATCAGCGAGAAGAAGCTGTTACCCAACCCCAACGGCGCAAAAAACAGATAACTCGCCACACCAATAATCACCACCGGCACCACCATCGGCGAAATCACCAGCGCCATCACCAGCGCTTTACCGGGGAAGTCACCGCGAGTCAGGCCAATCGCCGCCAGCGTACCGAAGATCATCGCCAGCACCGTCGCCGCCGGGGCAACGATGATGCTGTTCTTCAGCGCGCGCATCCATTCCGCCGAGGCGAAGAAGTCGTGATACCACTGCAGCGAGAAACCCTGCAGCGGATAGACCAGAAAACTCCCCGAGTTGAACGACAGCGGAATGATCACCAGCACCGGCAGGATCAGGAACAACAGAATCAGGCCGCAGAGGATCCGCAGGCTGTAGAACCACACCCGTTCGATGGGCGACATGTAAGGACTCAGCATCGCAAATTCCCCTTAGCTCAGGCGCAGGCGACTGGCGCCGACCAGCCAGCTGTAAATCAGATAAAGCACTACGGTCGCCAACAGCAACAGCCCGCCCAGTGCGGTGGCCATGCCCCAGTTGATGCTGGTATTGGTGTAGAAAGCGACGAAGTAGCTGACCATTTGGTCGTTCGGGCTGCCGAGCAGCGCCGGGGTGATGTAGTAGCCAATCGCGAGAATGAACACCAACAGGCAGCCGGCGCCGACGCCGGCGTAGGTCTGCGGGAAGTACACCCGCCAGAAACTGGCGAACGGATGGCAGCCGAGGGAAATCGCCGCGCGCATGTAGGTCGGCGAGATGCCTTTCATCACGCTGTAGATCGGCAGAATCATGAACGGCAGCAGGATGTGCACCATCGAGATGTACACACCGGTGCGGTTGAACACCAGTTCCAGCGGTTTATCGATGATGCCCATGGCCATCAGGCCACTGTTGATCAGACCGCCGGATTGCAGGAGTACGATCCACGCGGCGACGCGCACCAGAATCGAGGTCCAGAACGGCAGCAGCACCAGAATCATCAAAAGGTTGCTCTGCCGCGATGGCAGGTTCGCTAGCAGGTACGCCAGCGGATACGCCAGCAACAGGCAGATCACCGTAATGACCAGACCCATCCAGAATGTGCGGGCGAAGATATCGAGGTAGATCGCCTGATCCGGGGTTGCCGGAGCCAGTTCGCCGAGGTCATCGATGCGGTGATCGACCGCCGCCAGCAGGTAATACGGAGTGATGCTGCTGGTGTTGCGTTTGACCGCTTGCCAGTAGGCCGGGTCGCCCCAGCGTTCGTCGAGCGCTTCCAGCGCTTCTTTATAAGAAGCCGGTTCGCTGGCGAACGGCAGCGCCCGGGCGGTTTTGGTCAGCAGGCTGCGGTAGCCGGCCAACTCCATATTCAAGCGCTTGGACAGATCGCCCAGCGTCTGGTTTTTGCGGGCTTCGCCGAGGTCTTCGCTGGCGGCCTTGTACACCGGCTCGGCCGGCAGACCACGCCCGTCCCAACTGGCGATGGCAGTGACAGTGCGCGGCATGCCGCCAACCACTTCCGGGTTGCCGACGCTTTTATAGAGCAGCGCCACGATCGGCACCAGAAACACCAGCAGCAGAAACAGCACCAGCGGCGCAATCAGCGCCTGCGCCTTCCAGCGGTTGACCCGCTCGGCGCGCTTGAGCTTCTGCTTCAAAGTGGGGCTGGCGCCCTCGTTCAGGGGAACGGCGATGGCCATGACGTACTCCGCAAATCTTTGATCGTTACAAAGGTGGCGAACCACCTCTGTTGCGTTGAAACACAGCAACCTGTGGGAGCGAGCCTGCTCGCGAAGAGGCCAGCACATTCAATATCCATGCTGGCTGATCTACCGCTTTCGCGAGCAGGCTCGCTCCCACAGAAGGGCGAGCCCTCGGCTATTTGGCGGCCCAGGAATTGAAGCGCTGTTCCAGTTGCTCGCCGTTGTCAGCCCAGAAGCTGACGTCGATCTGCACCTGGTTCGCGATGTTTTCCGGGGTGGTCGGCATGTCCTTCAGGACATCCTTGGCCAGCAGCGGCACAGCCTGGGTATTGGCCGGGCCGTAGGCGATGTTTTCCGAGTAGGTCTTCTGCTGCTGCGGCTGCACCGAGAAGGCGATGAACTTCTTCGCCGCTTCCGCGCGCTTGGCGTCCAGGCCTTTCGGGATGGCCCAGGCGTCGAAGTCGTAGATGCCGCCGTTCCACACCACTTTCAGGTTGGATTCTTTTTGCACCGCAGCGATGCGACCGTTGTAGGCCGAGCTCATGACAACGTCACCGGAAGCGAGGTACTGCGGCGGCTGGGCGCCGGCTTCCCACCACTGAATGCTTGGCTTGAGCTCATCGAGCTTCTTGAACGCACGATCCTGGCCGCCCTTGCTCGCCAGCTCTTTGTAGACATCTTTCGGTGCCACACCATCGGCCATCAGCGCGAATTCGAGGGTGTACTTGGCGCCTTTGCGCAGGCCGCGCTTGCCCGGGAATTTCTTCGTGTCCCAGAAATCCGCCCAACTGGTCGGTGCGGTTTTCAGCTTGTCAGCGTTGTAAGCCAGCACGGTCGACCAGACGAAGAAGCCCACGCCGCATGGCTGAATCGCGCCTTTGACGTAATCTTCGGTCTTGCCGAACAGCGCAGGATCAAGCTGCTCGAACATGTCTTCGTCGCAACCACGGGACAGCTCTGGCGATTCAACTTCGACCAGATCCCACGACACGCTCTTGGTGTCGACCATGGCTTTGACCTTGGCCATTTCGCCGTTGTATTCGCCGGCAACGATCTTGCCGTTGCCCGCCGCTTCCCACGGTGCATAGAAGGCTTTGACTTGCGCTGCCTTGTTCGCCCCGCCAAACGACACCACGGTCAAATCCGGGCCAGCGGCCATTGCGCTTGCCGCACCCATCAGGCCCAGGGTCAGGGCGGTGAACTTCAGGGATCTCAACATTTATTGTTCTCTCCACGTGCAGGGTTGGTGTTGGTATTGCCGGGGCGCTTAATGCGCCTCTAGAAGTGGATCAAGCGCGCGAACGTGCTCGACCTGCCAGCCAAGCGGAACCACGTCGCCGACGCTGAGCGCAGGATCGAGCTCGGCAATCGGTTGTTTCACGAAGAAGTCGGTCTTGCCGCAGACTTCCAGGCGCACCCGGACGTGGTCGCCCAGATAGATGAATTCCGCCACCCTCCCTGAGAAACGGTTGACGCATTGATCGCTCGAACCGTTGAGGCTGACGCGCTCCGGACGGATCGACAGCGTCACCGGCTCGCCGGTCTGGCCAACGTTGACGGCCAGCGCCTCGACCTTTTCGCCACGGCCCAACTCGACCACGCAGCGCTCGCCGCTCTGGCTGAGCAAGCGGCCGTTGAGACGGTTGTTCTCACCGATGAAATTGGCAACGAAGGTGTTTTTCGGCTCTTCGTAAAGGGTGCGTGGAGGCGCGATCTGCTGGATTTCGCCTTGATGGAATACCGCCACGCGGTCGGACATGGTCAGTGCTTCACCCTGATCGTGGGTCACGTAGACCACGGTCACGCCGAGGCGCTGATGCAGGTGTTTGATTTCCATCTGCATGTGTTCACGCAGTTGCTTGTCGAGTGCGCCCAGCGGCTCGTCCATCAGCACCAGTTGCGGTTCGAACACCAGCGCGCGGGCCAGTGCCACACGCTGCTGCTGACCACCGGACAACTGCGCCGGATAGCGCGAAGCGAAAGCATCGAGCTGGACCATGCTGAGGACTTTCTTCACCCGCTCGCTGACATCGCTTTTGTTCAGGCCACGCACGGTCAACGGGAACGCAAGGTTCTCCGCGACCGTCATGTGCGGGAACAGCGCGTAGTTCTGGAACACCATGCCGATGTCGCGCTTGTGCGGCGGCACGTTGTTGATCGAACGCCCGGCCAGCAGAATCTCGCCAGCGGTCGGGGTTTCGAAGCCGGCGAGCATCATCAGGCTGGTGGTCTTGCCGGAACCGGACGGCCCGAGCAGGGTGAGGAATTCGCCTTTGCGAATGTCCAGGTTGAGGTCTTTGACGATCAGGTTCTCGCCGTCGTAGCTCTTCTGCACACCACGAAAGCTGACCAGCACATCACTGGTCCCTGCGCTTGTATCGACCTGGCTCATACCCACACCTTTGTTGTTGATGACTGCTTGTTCATCAAGCCTAGTGGCTGGCGCCAGCCACGCAAATCGGGGCGCAGGAGAGAATCGCTTAAGCGTAATGGAAGGTTGGGGGTAGGGATTGCCCTACAAGGATGGCGCTAACGGATAAGGCAGTGGCGAGGGGTGAGCGGCGAGCTGCAAGCAAGGGCAAAAAGCGTGTGTCGCTAATGGACATGCCCAAGATGCCAGCCTCAAAGCACATCCCTTGTGGGAGCGGGCTTGCTCGCGAATGCGGTGGGTCATTCAACTCATTCGGCGACTGGTACACCGCTTTCGCGAGCAAGCCCGCTGCCACAGTTTTGACCGCGGTGATTTTTAGAGGAGTTTGTGCTCCATCGCATATTTCACCAGCTCGGCCAGCGAGGTGATGTTGAGCTTCTGCATCAGCCGCGCTTTGTGCGTGCTGATCGTCTTGCTGCTGAGGGCCAGTTGCTGGGCGATGTCGTTGACGTTGGCGCCCTGAGCCAGGCGTTCGAACACCGAGAATTCGCGTTCCGACAGCAGCGAATGCAGGGGCCGGGTATCGGTCAGGCCGACTTCGAAAACCATGCGATCGGCCAGTTCCGGATCAATGTACCGCCCACCCGCCGCGACTTTGCGAATGGCAGTGAGCAACAGCGCCGGATCACTGTCCTTGGTCGCATACCCGGCCGCGCCGACCTTCAATGCGCGAGCAGCCATTTGCGCTTCGTCGTGCATCGACAGCACCAGAATCGCTGGCGGATTGTTCAGCGCACGGATGCGCGGGATCGCTTCGAGGCCATTGACGCCGGGCATGGAGATGTCCAGCAGCACAACTTCACAAGGCACGCTGCGCAGGGTTTCGAGCAGCTGCTCGCCATTGCTCGCCTCACCGACCACTTGCAGATCCTTGGCCAGGCCAATCAATTGCTTGATGCCCTCGCGGACGATGGTGTGGTCTTCGGCTACCAGTACACGGATCACGTTCTTCTCCTGATTTCAGGTACACACCAATCCCTGTGGGAGCGAGCCTGCTCGCGAAGGCGTCAGCACTCACAACACAAATCCTCAGATCTCACTCACCGGCACTCGCACCACCAGACTGGTGCCCTCCCCCGGCTCACTCACCAGCTCCAGCCGCCCGCCCATGATCAGCACCCGCTCACGCATGCCGACCAGACCAAACGAGGTCGGCCGACCCTCGGCGGCGACAAATCCTACGCCATCATCGCTGACCGTCAGACACAATTCATCGCCCGCAAGCTCCAGCGTCAATTCCACCGTATGCGCCTGAGCATGACGCATCACGTTGGTCAGCGCTTCCTGCAAAATCCGGAACAGCCCCACCGCCTTGGCATCGCTGAGCGCCGGCAGGTTGTCGGGGACCTGCACCAGACACGGAATCTGCGTGCGTGCCTCGAAGCGTCGTGCCTGCCACTCGATCGCCGAGGCAATCCCGGCATCGAGAATCGGTGGACGCAACGCCGTCGCGACATCACGGACCAACTGAAATAACTGCGCGATCAGGCGCTTCATACTGTTGAGCCGCTCGTTCAGACCCGGGTCGAGTTGCGCGTAGGCCAGTTCGCACATCGATGTCTCCAGTTTCAGCACGGTGAGCATCTGTCCCAACTCATCATGAACTTCGCGGGCAATGCGCGCTTTCTCTTCTTCGCGCACGCTTTCCAGGTGCGCCGACAATTCGCGCAGTTGCTCGCGCGAGGCCGCCAGTTCCAGCTCGATGCGTTTGCTTTCGCTGATATCCCAGACAATGCCGTCCCAGACGTAAGCGCCATCCTCCAGTTGCCGGGTGATCGCCTTGATCTCGGCCCAGCGCTGTTCGCCCTCGCGCGTGACGATGCGGCCCTGCCACGACCAGTCGCTGTCGGTGTCCAGCGCCTGATCCTGGGTGCGGTGATAACTGGCCCTGTCGTCGGGATGCACAAGACTGCGCAGGCCCATATCGCGATGGGCGATGGCTGCCGGCGCGTAACCGACCAGACTTTCGCTGCCCTCACTGATGTAGGCAAAGTCGATCTGCCCGGTGACAGGCGCCCGTTCCAGACGAAAGACCAGACCCGGGACGTTGGCGGCGATGCCTTGCAGGCGCGCCTCGCTTTCCTGCAAAGCGGCGAGCGCACGGCGGCGGTCGGTGACATCGGTGAGGTAGACCACCAGATATTCACTGTCGCGAAAACGCAGAAAACTCAAAGACACGTCGGCCGGCAGCACGCTGCCATCGGCGCGCAGGCAGCTGGTTTCGAAGCTCAGCGGCCCTTCTTCACTGGCCCGTGCGCGCTTCCACAGATTGAGCCAGCGATCCATGTGCAGGCCGGGCTCAAAATCGATCAGCGGCCGCTCGATCAGCCCGCCCGAGGGATAACCGAGCATGTTTTCCGCCGCGCGGTTGGCGTAACGCACATGGCTGTCCCAATTGACCCAGAGAATGCCGACGGTACTTTGATCGATAGAAAACTGTGTCAGCCGCAGCGCTTCTTCACTGGCCGCGCGCAACGCAATGTCCTCGCGGGCGCTGAGCAAGCGTTGTTCGAGACTGTGCTGTTGGCGCCGCTGCCAGAACACGATCGCCGCGCAACTGAGCAACATCACCGCGAACAACAGACTGAGGTTCTGCCAGAACCCCGGCGACTCGGTCAGCCGTGGATATTTCGGCTGCAGCCATTGGTTGTGCAGTTGTTCCAGATCCTTGGCCGGGATCGCGCGCAAGGCGCTCTGGACGATGCCGGCCAGTTCCGGCCAATCGCGCCGCGAGGCCACCCGCAGCAGCTGCGGCAGGCCGATATCGCCAACCACTACCAGCTCGGCGAACTCCGGCTCCACCGAAAGTCGCCCCAACTGCGCTTCGTCGACCACCGCGTAGGAGGCTTGCTGACTCAACAGTAGCTGCAACGCCTGCCGTTCCAGCGGCACGCCTTGCAGATTCAAGTGCGGATAGTTGCTGCGCAGATAATCGGCGGTGCTGCTCGGCATGCGCACGGCGACGCGGGTCTGGCTGTCGAGCTTTTCCAGATCGACCGCGCCGCTGCTTTTCTGGTCGCTGACCACCAGTTGCGGCACGCGCATGTACGGATCGGAAAACTGCCAGAGGCGCAGCGCGCCGGGTGTCTGGCTCAGGCCCGGGGCGATGTCGATCTCGCCTGCGCGCAAAGCGCTTTCCAACTGTCCGAGATCCTGGAAGTTGCGCCAGCTCAGTTCCACGCCGAGGGTTTTGGCCAGCAGTTTCATCAACTCGACATTGGCCCCGGACAATCGCTGCAAGCGCCGATCATAAGTCGCGTAGGGCGCCTGCAAGACCAGGCCGACGCGCAATTCGGTGTGCTGCGCCAGCCATTGCTGCTGGCTCGGCGTCAGTTGTGCGACATGGGCCGGTGGCGCAGGCGCCGCCCAGCCCATCAAGGGAAACCACAAACAGCCGATAACCCACAGGCAGCAAAATCGCTTCATTGAAGTCTCATACACTGACAAATTCTGACCAACCCATTAGGCTGCCGGGATACTTTCTGGCCTGGAATAACCGATGCCCTCTGTCTACCGCCTGGCACTGCCAGCATTGTGCCTGTCGCTGATCCTGCCTTGTGCGTTTTCCGTCGAAGCCGCCGATCCTGCACCTGCCGCCACGGATAAACCCGCCGAAGAAAAACCGGCCGAGCGCCAGCCACTGCTTGAGCGTAGTCAGGAAGAGGCGGCTGCACTGCAACGTAAACTGCCAGTGCAAGAGCAGCAACAACTGCAGGCTGGCAGCGACACTTTCCTCGCCCTGTGGAAACCGGCCAACAGCGCCGAGCCCAAAGGCGCGGTGATCATCGTTCCCGGTGCCGGCGAAACCGCTGACTGGCCGCAGGCAGTCGGCCCATTGCGACGCAAACTGCCGGATGTCGAGTGGAGCAGCCTGAGTATCACCCTGCCGGATCTGCAAGGCGACGCCATTGCTCCGCGCGTAGTCGAACCGGCCGCCGCGCCGAAAGCCCCGGAAACCACAAGCAAGGACGCCACCACCGCGCAGCCGATCGAACAAGCCGCTGGCGGTGAAGCAGAAGTCGCTGAACAGGTGGTGGCCGAGACCAGCGAAGAACAAGCCAAGGCCGACGCCGATCGCATCTTCGCAAGGATTGACGCGGCGATTGCCTACGCCGAACAGCAAAGCGCACGCAGCATTGTCGTACTCGGTCACGGCACCGGCGCCTATTGGGCGGCGCGTTTTCTCAGCGAGCGACAAACGCCGCAGGTGGAGAAACTGGTGATGGTCGATGCGCAAGCACCGGTCAAGGCCTTGCCGCCACTCGTCGAACTGACGCCGACACTGAAGCTGCCGACTGTGGATATTTTCTACATGGACAAGGCGCTGGATCGCAACGCCGCGCTGGAACGCATGCAGGCGAGCAAGCGCCTGAAGACCTCGGCGTTCAGCCAGGTGGCGCTGAAGGTTTTGCCAGACAAAAAGGCCGAGCAGGAACAATTGGTTCGACGGGTGCGGGGTTGGTTGAACCCACAGGCTGTGGACTGATATTCAGACCGAGCCGCCCCCCTTCGCGAGCAGGCTCGCACCCACATTGGATCTATGCAAAATTCAATGTGGGAGCGAGCCTGCTCGCGAAGAGGCCCGCACAAACAACAACCCTCTAACGCCTAGCGAAAATCCCGCCGCTCGCGAATCAACGTATAGGCGTTATGCAAATCCCGCGTACGTTCGGTCGCCTCACGCACCTGGGCCGGCGTCGCGCCGCTGCCGGCAATCTTGTCCGGGTGATGGCGACTGAGCAATCGCCGGTAAGCGCGCTTGATCTGCGCCGGCTCGCTGCTCGCCGACACCCCAAGCAATTTCATCGCCTCCTGATAGCTCACCGCCGCACTGACGATCGGCCGCTTGCCGGGTTCGTAATCGCTGGCCAGCGCTTGGACCTGATGCGGCGTCCAGCCCAGCCATTTACCCCACTGCGCCAGTAACTCACGCTCGCTGACACCCGCGCGACCATCGGCCCAGACCATGCGCCAGCAGGCGCGCAACACACCTTCGGCCGCGTGCGGTTGCGAACTCAAACGACGCAGATAGCCGCGCAGATTGTCGCCACCAGACTTGCCGCGATTGAATGCAGCAATGGCTCGCCGTGTCGCCGGCTCGCTCATTTCCAGCGCGCGCATTTCATTGCGAGCCTGCTGGATATGCCCGTCAGTGACGCGCCCGTCGCTCTTGGCCAGACGTCCGAGCAAAACGAATAACAATTCGTCGTTGCGCAGCATTGGCCGGCCGCCAAGCTTCTCGCGCAAGTGTCCCCAGCTCTGCAAATGCAGGCGCCGATCCAGCGCCTGCCCCAACAACGCCCCAAGCATGGCCCCCGGAATGCTGGCAATCGCGTACCCCACTCCGGCTCCAATCAGAGTCCCTGGCCACAGCATCTCAGCGACTCGCTTCTATCAGGGCTTCGGCTTCGGCCAGACGCTCGTGGGTACCGACATCCACCCAATGCCCCTTCAGACGCTCACCCGACACCTCACCGTTAGCCATGGCATTGCGCAGCAGCGGTGCGAGTTTGAAAGCGCCATCGCTGCACCCGTCGAACAATTGCGGATGCAGCACGGCGATACCGCTGTAGGTCAGCGTCTGAGCATCAGGCTCACCGTCCTGCACTTTGCCGTCGATCAGGGTGAAGTCACCCCTAGGGTGATGCGCCGGATTGTCCGCCAGCACCAGATGCGCCAGGCCATTGATCGGCTGGTGCAGCACGCTGAAGTCGTAATCGGTCCAGATGTCGCCGTTGACCACCAGAAACGCATCATCACCAAGTAACGGCAGTGCACGGAAAATCCCGCCACCGGTTTCCAGCGGCTCGCCTTCCGGCGAGTACTGGATGCTCAGGCCGAAACGCGAACCGTCACCCAGGTAATCTTCGATCTGTTTACCGAGCCAGGCGTGGTTGATCACAATTTCGTTGAAACCTGCGGCTGCGAGCGCGCGCAGGTGATACTCGATCAGCGGTACACCGCCGGCACGCACCAGCGGTTTCGGCGTGGTCAGGGTCAGCGGGCGCATGCGCTCGCCTTTGCCTGCGGCCAGAATCATTGCCTTCATGCCGTCGCTCCAGCACGCAAGCTGCTGAACAGCACTTGCAGTTCCGCCAGTTCAGGGCGGCGGGCAATCACTGCTTCTATATAAGAGAAGAAGCGCGGCACGTCCGCCAGATAACGCGGCTTGCCGTCGCGATGACAGATGCGCGCGAAGATGCCGATGACTTTCAGGTGACGCTGCACGCCCATCAGGTCGCTGGCGCGCAGGAAGTCTTCGAAATCCGCCTGCACCGGGATGTTCAGTGCGCAGGCCTGCTGCCAATAACTTTCCAGCCAGCCGCGCACGCGTTCTTCAGGCCAACTGAGGAAAGCGTCCTTGAACAGGCAGGTAACGTCGTAAGTCACCGGGCCGTACACCGCATCCTGAAAATCCAGCACGCCGGGGTTGGGCTCGCTGAGCATCAGGTTGCGCGGCATGTAGTCGCGGTGCACCAGCACTTTTGGCTGCCCGAGCGCGCTGTCGATCAGCAGCTCACTGATGTGCTGCCATTGTTGCTGCTGGGCCGCATCGAACTCGACGCCCAGCTCATGCTTGACGTACCACTCGGGGAACAACGCCAGCTCACGACGCAACAGGGCGATGTCGTAACTGGGCAACGGCGCCACCATCGGCAACTGTTGAAAAGCCAACAGCGCTTGCAGGGCATCGTGGAATAACGCGTCGGCATTTTCACCATCGATCACATCAAGATAGGTCTTGTTGCCCAGGTCATTGAGCAAAAGAAAACCGCGCTCGAGGTCTTCGGCATAAATTTTCGGCACATTTATTCCGGATTTCGCCAGCAAAAAGGCGATATCCACGAACGGTTTACAGTTTTCCTGGGGTGGCGGCGCGTCCATCACGACGAAGCTGCGACCATCGCCCTCCCAGCGGAAGTAGCGGCGGAAACTCGCGTCGCTGCTGGCCGCAGTCAACGTGGCCGGGGGCACGGTGCCCCAGCCCTGTTCGGCAAACAGCTTTGCCAACTGCTCATCGAGCCAAACTTTCAGGTGTTGCAAGCGTACATCTTGGTCAGGCATTGCAAGGGTCTCCGACGGCGCTAGCCGTCAAGCGGGTCATGCTTTATTATCCAGCATCTTTTTCAGACCATCGAGAGGCGTGCGGCCCACACCGCGGGCAGATGGCACGCAGGAAGCCCGGACTAATAAGATGGCATTGAAATCCCCCGCGTTTCGTAAAAAATTTCCGTTGTTGGTAACCGGCAGTCTGCTGGCTATGCAACCTCTGGCCAGTCAATTCGTTGTTGCCGCCGAGCAGTATGACTGCTCCGTCTCGGCTACGGGTGGCTGGGACTGTGCGCCCAAGTCGCCCGCTGCGGCATTGCCGCCGCGTCCGGTGCATGACGGCAGTGCCGTCAGCGCCGCCGGCGAGCCTGTGGCCGACAAGGGTTCCGAGGCCGACACTGGCGCGAAAACCGCACTGGTTACCGAAGCCAAGGGCCGCGGCCTGAAATCCCGTAGCGAAGACTACAGTCACCTCGACTGGGTTCCGCGCGAGAAGCTCACTGCCGCCCAACTGGCCGAGACCGGTCCTTACTGCTCTGGTTCCTATATCGAACCGATTCGTCCTGGCATGAATGACAAGACGAATAAAAGTGACGCGCCGACCTTCATCGGTGCCAAAGCGTCGCGTTACGAGCAGGACACCCAGGTCGCCAGCCTCGCCGGTGACGTGGTCATGCGTCAGGGCAGCATGCAGGTCGAAGCCGACGAGGCCAACCTGTACCAGGCCGAGAGCCGTGGCGAACTGGCCGGCAACGTACGCATCCGCGATAACGGTGCGCTGATCGTCGGCGACCACGCCGATGTGCAGCTCGACACCGGTGAAGCCAAGGTCGACAACGCTGAATACGTGATGCACAAATCGCGAATCCGCGGTAATGCGCTTTATGCCAAGCGCGCCGAAAACGCGATCATCCGCCTGAAGGACGGCACGTACACCACGTGCGAACCTAATAGCAACGCGTGGCAGCTCAAGGGCAACAACATCACCTTGAACCCGGCCACCGGTTTCGGTACCGCGACCAACGTGACGTTGCGCGTCAAAGACATTCCGATCCTGTACACGCCTTACATCTACTTCCCGATCGACGATCGTCGCCAGTCAGGCTTCCTGCCGCCGACCATCGGTTCGGGCAGCGACACCGGCTTCATGCTGGTCACGCCGTACTACTTCAACCTGGCGCCGAACTACGACGCCACGTTGTACCCGCGCTACATGAGCAAGCGCGGCATGCTGGTGGAAGGTGAGTTCCGCTACCTGACCAAGTCGAGTGAAGGTCAGTTCGGTGCCTCGTACCTCAACGACGAGAACGATGATCGCAAGCGTCAGTCCGACTACAACGAGACTCGCTACATGTACAACTGGCAACACAAGGGCGGTCTCGACTCCCGCGTGCTGACCCAGGTTGACTACACCAAGATCAGCGATCCGTATTACTTCCAGGACCTGCAAACTGACCAGATCGGCGTCAAGAGCGATGATTTCGTCAACCAGCAGGGCTCGGTCACTTATCGTGGCGACAGCTACACCGCACGCCTCAACGCTCAGCAGTATCAACTGGCGACCGTTTCGAACATCACACCGTATGGCCGTCTGCCGCAGATCACTTTCAATGGTCAGCTGCCGTACCATCCGGAAGGCCTGAATTTCGATTACGAGACCGAGTTGGTCCGTTTTGATCGCGACCTGCGCAGCGGCACGTTTGTACAGGAAGACGGCATCACTACCGAGTCGCGCCTGGACAACAACATCACCGGTCTGGCTCGCGCCAACGGCGATCGTTTGAATCTGAAGCCGGGCGTCAGCCTGCCGATGAACTGGACGTATGGTTTCCTAAAGCCGTCGCTGAAGTACCAGTACACGCAATATCAGCTGGATCTGGACAACACCGGTAAATCGCAGATCGATGCGCTGTCGCCGGAAAATCAGAAACTCTACGGCAAGTTCGACAGCAACCAGAACCGTGGTGTACCCATCGCCAGTATCGACAGCGGCCTGTACTTCGACCGCGACACCTCTTACTTCGGCAAGAACTACCGCCAGACTCTGGAGCCGCGCCTGTTCTATCTCTATGTCCCAGAGACAGATCAGGAAGACATTCCAGTATTCGACACCAGCGAGTACACCTTCAACTACTCGTCGCTGTTCCGTGACAACCGTTTCTCCGGCTCCGACCGTGTCGGCGACGAGAACAAACTGTCGCTGGGTGTGACCAGTCGCTGGATCGAAGAAAACGGCTTTGAACGTCAGCGCATCAGCGTGGGCCAAGCCTACTACTTCAAGAATCGCGAAGTGCAATTGCCTGGCATCGATGCAAAAACCCGTGAAGACTCTAAATCCAGCGTTTCACCATACGCGCTGGAATACGAATACCGCTGGAACCGCGATTGGCGCGCCACTGCCGATTACAACTGGGACCCGGACAGCCGCAGCCCACGCTCAGGCAGTGCGATGTTCCATTATCAGCCGGCTGACAACCCGAACAAAGTCATCAACGCCGGCTATCGCTATCGCAATGACCAGATTCGTTACGATCAGAACACTGGTCAGTGGTCGGTGGGCGGTGGCGACTACGGCACCCCGGGCCAACCTGGCTACGTGAAGGACTACTACAAGATCCAGCAGCATGACTTCTCGGTCATCTGGCCGATCGTTCCGCAGTGGAACGCCATCAGCCGCTGGCAGTACGACTACAACCGCAATCGCACGCTGGAAGCTTTCGGTGGTTTCGAATACGACAACTGCTGCTGGAAACTGCGCCTGATCAACCGTTACTGGGTTTCCTATGACGAGTTCAGCCAGGAAGCTCCGCAAAACGAAAAAGGCGACCATGGCGTCTTCCTCCAAATTGTTCTGAAGGGACTCGGCGGCCTGACTGGCGCCAAGGTAGAGAGCTTCCTCGACAAAGGCATTCAAGGTTATCGTGAACGTGAAGACCAAGCTTTCTGATTGTCTGCGCCCGGTGCTGCTGGGCGCGTTGTTCCTGGGTACGGCGGCCAACGCCGCCGTACAATCCATCGATAAAGTGGTGGCGATCGTCGATAACGACGTGGTCATGCAGAGCCAACTGGACCAGCGCGTTCACGAAGTTCAGCAGACCATTGCCAAGCGCGGTGGCGGCCTGCCGCCTCCGGATGTGCTCGACCAGCAAGTGCTCGAACGTCTGATCGTCGAAAACCTGCAACTGCAGATCGGCGAACGCTCGGGCATCCGCATCACTGACGAAGAACTGAACCAGGCCGTCGGCACCATTGCTCAGCGCAACAACATGACGGTTGACCAATTCCGTGCAGCACTGGCTCGCGATGGCCTGAACTATGACGACGCTCGCGATCAGATCAAGCGCGAGATGATCATCAGCCGTGTGCGTCAGCGTCGTGTAGCCGAACGCATTCAGGTTTCCGAGCAGGAAGTGAAGAACTTCCTCGCCTCCGACCTGGGCAAGATGCAACTGTCCGAAGAACTGCACCTGGCCAACATCCTGATTCCGACCCCGGAAAGCGCCAACTCTGAAGCCATTCAGAGTGCTGCGCGTCAGGCCATGGAGGTTTACCAGCAGCTCAAGCAAGGCGCCGACTTTGGTCAGATGGCCGTGGCCAAATCCGGCAGCGACAACGCTCTGGAAGGCGGCGACATGGGCTGGCGTAAAGCCGCTCAATTGCCACCACCGTTTGACCGCGAGCTGAGCAGCATGGCCGTCGGCGACATCACTCAGCCTGCGCGTACGCCGGGCGGCTTCATCATTCTGAAGCTGCTGGGCAAACGTGGTGGTGAAGCGCAGATGCGCGACGAAGTGCATGTCCGTCACATTCTGGTCAAACCGAGCCCGATTCGCGACGAAGCCAAGACCGAGGCGCTGGTGAAGTCGCTGTATGAGCGCATCACCGCCGGGGAAGATTTCGCCACCCTGGCGAAAAACTACTCCGAAGATCCGGGCTCGGCGCTCAACGGCGGCGACCTGAACTGGATCGACCCGAACGTACTGGTGCCGGAATTCCGCAATGTGATGGCCAAGACGCCACAAGGTCAGCTGTCCCAGCCATTCCAGACCCAATACGGCTGGCATGTTCTGGAAGTCCTCGGCCGTCGCGCCACCGACAGCACCGAACAGGCCCGCGAGCAGCAAGCCATGACCGTCCTGCGCAACCGCAAGTACGACGAGGAGCTGCAAACCTGGCTGCGGCAGATCCGTGACGAAGCGTACGTAGAGATCAAACTCCCTGGTGCAGACCAGGCAGCGCAGTGAAACCCCAGCGTTTCGCGCTGACACCCGGCGAACCAGCCGGCATTGGTCCCGACCTGTGCCTGCTGCTCGCCTCGCAAGCCCAGCCACATCCCCTGATTGCCATCACCAGCCGCGACCTGCTCCTTGAGCGGGCCGCGCAACTGGGGCTGGCTGTCAATCTGCTGGATGTCGCGCCGGGGCAGTGGCCAGATGTTCCAGCGCCGGCCGGCAGCCTGTATGTCTGGGACACACCGCTCAGCGCACCGGTTGTTGCCGGTCAACTGGACAAATCTAACGCGGCGTTCGTTCTCGAGACCTTGACCCGCGCTGGCAACGGCTGCCTGAACGGCGATTTCGCCGGGATGATTACCGCGCCGGTGCACAAAGGCGTGATCAACGAGTCGGGCATCGCGTTTTCCGGACACACCGAGTTCCTCGCTGATCTGACGCACACCGCGCAAGTGGTGATGATGCTTGCTACACGTGGTTTGCGCGTGGCGCTGGTCACCACTCACCTGCCCCTGCGCGAGATTGCCGACGCAATCACGCCGGAGCGGCTGGAGCGTGTCACGCGAATTCTGTACGCCGACCTGCAAGAAAAATTCGGCATCGCCCGGCCCCGCATTCTGGTTTGCGGCCTCAACCCGCACGCAGGGGAAGGCGGACACCTGGGCCATGAAGAAATCGACATTATCGAACCGACATTAGAGCGCCTGCGCAGTGAGGGCATGGACCTTCGTGGCCCGCTGCCTGCCGACACTCTGTTTACCCCCAAATATCTGGAGCACTGCGACGCAGTGCTGGCGATGTACCACGACCAGGGTTTGCCCGTGCTCAAGTACAAAGGCTTCGGCGCGGCCGTCAACGTGACGCTAGGCCTGCCGATCATCCGCACATCGGTCGACCACGGCACCGCGCTGGACCTGGCCGGCAGCGGCAGGATCGACACCGGCAGCCTGCAAGTCGCCCTGGAAACCGCCTACCAGATGGCCGAGACCCGTATATGAACGAGCAATACCAACACAAGGCGCGTAAACGCTTTGGCCAGAACTTCCTGCACGATGCCGGCGTTATCGACCGCATCCTGCGCTCAATCCACGCCAGGCCTGATGATCGCCTGCTGGAAATCGGCCCAGGCCAAGGCGCCCTCACCCAAGGCCTGCTCGGCTCCGGTGCGCAACTCGACGTGGTGGAACTGGACAAGGACCTAATCCCGATCCTCAACCAGCAGTTCGCCGGCATGAGCAATTTCAACCTGCATCAGGGCGATGCACTGAAATTCGACTTCAATACGCTCAACGCCGCGCCGAACAGCCTGCGGGTGGTTGGCAACCTGCCGTACAACATCTCGACACCGCTGATTTTTCACCTGCTGAACAACGCCGGCATCATTCGCGACATGCACTTCATGCTGCAGAAAGAAGTGGTCGAGCGTCTGGCCGCAGGCCCGGGGGGCGGTGACTGGGGTCGTTTGTCGATCATGGTTCAGTACCACTGCCGCGTGGAACATCTGTTCAACGTCGGCCCAGGCGCTTTCAATCCGCCGCCGAAAGTCGACTCGGCGATCGTTCGTCTGGTGCCGCACCCGGTGCTGCCGCACCCGGCCAAGGATCACAAGTTGCTGGAGCGCGTTGTCCGCGAAGCTTTCAACCAGCGCCGCAAAACCTTGCGCAATACCCTCAAGCAATTGCTCAGCAATGCCGAGATCGAAGCCGCTGGCGTCGATGGCAGCCTGCGTCCCGAGCAATTGGATCTCGCTGCATTCGTGCGCCTGGCCGACCAGCTCGCGATACAGGCCCCGGCAGCTCCCGCCGCCGACTGACCCGCGATGAACGCTATCGGGCAGCACACCACTCTGGTTTACTGCCCGATACTTGCCTAGACTGATTCCCCATCAGCTACGCCCCGCGTTCCGCTTCGTTAAGGCCTTCTTGCATGTCCGATTCCCGTTATCAGGTCGATGTCAGCGTCGTCACCCGCTATCTGCCAGACCAATCGCAACCCGAACACGATCGCTTCGCCTTCGCCTACACCATCTCCGTGCAGAACAACGGCGAACTGGCGGCCAAGCTTCTCTCCCGGCACTGGGTGATTACCGATGGTGACGGCCATGTCGAAGAAGTACGCGGTGAAGGCGTCGTCGGCCAGAAGCCGCTGATCGCCGCCGGCGAAAGCCACACGTATACCAGCGGCACGGTAATGACCACCAAGGTCGGCACCATGCAGGGCACCTATCAGATGCTTTCTGATGACGGCAAACGTTTCGACGCGACGATCAAACCGTTTCGCCTCGCCGTACCCGGAGCCCTGCACTGATGACGACGTATGCCGTCGGCGACCTGCAAGGCTGCCTCGAGCCGCTCAAGTGCCTGCTCAGGCAAGTTGCGTTCGACCCGTCGCTTGATCGGCTGTGGCTGGTCGGCGACCTGGTCAATCGTGGCCCGCAGTCGTTGGAAACCCTGCGCTTTCTCTATGGCATGCGGGAATCACTGGTCTGCGTGCTGGGCAATCACGACCTGCACCTGCTGGCCGCCGCAAAAAAGATCGAGCGCCTGAAGAAAAGCGACACACTGCGCGAAATCATCGAGGCCCCCGATGGCCCGCAACTGATGGAATGGCTGCGCCAGCAAAAGTTGATGCATTACGACGAAACACGCGATGTTGCGATGGTTCATGCTGGCATCCCACCGCAATGGTCGCTGCGCCGCGCCCTTAAATGCGCCGTCGAAGTCGAGACTGCACTGCGCGACGACAACGTTTTCCCGGCCTACCTCGACGGCATGTACGGCAACGAGCCGGCGAAATGGGACAGCGACCTCAAAGGCATCGACCGCCTGCGCGTAATCACCAATTACTTCACGCGCATGCGCTTCTGTACCGCCGAGGGCAAGCTTGACCTCAAGAGCAAGGAAGGCCTCGACAGCGCCCCGCCCGGCTACAAGCCGTGGTTTCAGCACAAGGAACGCAAGACCAAAGGCCTGCGCATCATTTTCGGCCACTGGGCAGCGCTCGAAGGCAATATCCACGAGCCGGGCATTTCGGCGCTTGACACCGGATGCGTATGGGGCGGCAGCCTGACGCTGATGAACGTCGACAGCGGCGAACGCCTGTCATGCAAATGCGATGAATACGGCGGGCTTGCGCCATCAGTCGCACCACTCTCCCCTAACGATTCGCCCGTCAACGCCTCGCGTTAGACTGCGCCTTCAGTTGAGCAACAGGAACTTTGTCATGACCGAATTCAAACGAATCCCGCCAGAACAGGCCCAGACCCTGCGTGAACAAGGCGCCGTCGTGGTTGACGTACGCGATCCAGCGACCTTCGCCGCACTGCACATCAGTGGTTCCAAGCATCTTGATAACCACTCCCTGCACGCTTTCATTCAAGGCGCAGACCTTGATGCTCCGACCGTCGTGGTCTGCTACCACGGCAATTCCAGCCAGGGCGCAGCCGCCTATCTGGTCAGCCAGGGCTTCTCCGACGTTTACAGTATGGACGGCGGCTTTGAGCTGTGGCGTACGACTTATCCGTCGGAAACCGCGCAAGGCTCCGCCGAATAATTTTTTTGCGCGGCGCAGGCCCCGGCTGCCGTGGGCCTGCGCGCGGCAGACGAACGGTCTGCCACAACTAATTACGTATCTCGCCTTTACCTCTCGAATTCCCAACTATCCTTAAGCGCAGGCCATCCAAAACAGGGGAGAGCCGGTACACCGGCGCGCGGGTCATCGGGAGTAGCTTTCACGGTTTGTCGACCGTGGAAGAATTCTGGGGGGTAAACAGCAGCTGCCACAGCGACTGCTGCCAGCATCGACTGAGTGATCCGGCGTCGGCTCCACGTATCGAGCGAGGTGACGTCATGAGTATCTTTAGCCACTTCCAACAACGCTTCGAATCCACACGCCAGGAAGAACTCTCGCTGCAAGAGTACCTGGAGCTGTGCAAGAAAGACCGGAGCGCCTACGTTTCCGCCGCCGAGCGTCTATTGATGGCCATCGGCGAACCGGAACTGCTCGACACTTCGACCAACTCGAGGCTGTCGCGCATTTTTTCCAACAAGGTGATCCGCCGCTATCCGGCCTTTGAAGACTTCCACGGGATGGAAGAATGCATCGACCAGATCGTCTCGTATTTCCGCCACGCCGCCCAGGGCCTGGAAGAGAAGAAGCAGATCCTCTATCTGCTCGGCCCCGTCGGTGGCGGTAAATCGTCCTTGGCCGAGAAGCTGAAACAGTTGATGGAGAAAGTGCCTTTTTATGCCATCAAGGGCTCGCCGGTCTTCGAATCGCCTTTGGGTCTGTTCAACGCCACCGAAGATGGCGCGATCCTCGAGGAAGATTTCGGCATTCCACGGCGCTACCTGAACACCATCATGTCGCCATGGGCGACCAAGCGCCTTGCCGAATTCGGCGGCGACATCAGCCAGTTCCGCGTGGTCAAGCTGTACCCGTCGATCCTCAATCAGATCGCCGTGGCCAAGACCGAACCCGGTGACGAGAACAACCAGGACATCTCGGCGCTGGTCGGCAAGGTCGATATTCGCAAGCTCGAAGAATTCCCGCAGAACGACGCCGACGCCTATAGCTACTCCGGTGCGCTGTGCCGGGCCAACCAGGGCCTGATGGAGTTCGTCGAAATGTTCAAGGCACCGATCAAGGTGCTGCACCCTTTGCTGACCGCTACGCAGGAGGGCAACTACAACAGTACCGAAGGCCTTGGCGCGATTCCGTTCACCGGCATCCTGCTGGCTCACTCCAACGAATCGGAGTGGCACACCTTCCGCAACAACAAGAACAACGAGGCGTTCATCGACCGGATCTACATCGTCAAAGTGCCGTACTGCCTGCGCGTCAGCGATGAAGTGAAGATCTACGACAAATTGCTGTTCAATAGCTCCCTGTCCAAAGCGCACTGCGCACCGGACACGTTGAAGATGCTTGCGCAATTCACCGTGCTGTCGCGCCTCAAGGAGCCGGAAAACTCCAACATCTATTCGAAGATGCGCGTCTACGACGGCGAGAACCTCAAGGACACTGATCCGAAGGCCAAGTCGATTCAGGAGTACCGTGACTCGGCCGGAGTGGACGAAGGCATGAACGGTCTGTCGACCCGCTTCGCCTTCAAGATTCTCTCCAAGGTGTTCAACTTCGACCCGCACGAAATCGCCGCCAACCCGGTGCACCTGCTCTATGTGCTGGAACAGCAGATCGAACAGGAACAGTTCCAGGCCGAAACCCGCGAGCGGTATCTGCGCTATCTGAAGGAATATCTGGCTCCGCGTTACATCGAGTTCATCGGCAAGGAAATCCAGACCGCGTACCTCGAGTCCTACAGCGAGTACGGGCAGAACATCTTCGATCGCTACGTGCTGTACGCGGATTTCTGGATTCAGGATCAGGAGTATCGCGATCCGGAAACCGGCGAGATCCTCAATCGCGTGGCGCTGAACGAAGAACTGGAAAAAATCGAGAAACCCGCCGGCATCAGCAATCCGAAGGATTTCCGCAACGAAATCGTCAACTTCGTCCTGCGCGCCCGGGCGAACAACAACGGCAAGAACCCGACCTGGCTCAGCTACGAAAAACTGCGGGTGGTCATCGAGAAGAAAATGTTCTCCAACACCGAGGACCTGCTGCCCGTCATCAGCTTCAACGCCAAGGCGAGCAAGGAGGATCAGCAAAAACACAACGACTTCGTTACGCGAATGGTTGAACGTGGCTACACCGATAAACAGGTACGGCTTCTGTCCGAATGGTACCTGCGGGTCCGCAAGTCGCAGTGAGGCAGCTGCAAGCTATAAGCCACAAGCTGCAAGAAAAAAGCGTATGCGCCTGAAAACACAGGGGTTCGTTTCTACTTGCAGCTTGCAGCTCAAAACTTGAAGCTCCCCGGAGGGGCCTTATGAGCTATGTGATCGACCGACGCCTCAATGGCAAGAACAAGAGCACGGTGAACCGTCAGCGTTTTCTGCGACGTTACCGTGACCACATCAAAAAGGCTGTCGAAGAGGCAGTCAGCCGGCGCTCCATTACCGATATGGAGCACGGGGAACAGATCAGCATTCCCGGTCGTGATATCGACGAGCCGGTGCTTCATCATGGACGCGGCGGCAAACAGACCGTCGTGCATCCAGGCAACAAGGAGTTCACGGCTGGTGAACATATCGCCCGCCCACCGGGAGGCGGTGGCGGACGCGGTCCGGGCAAGGCTGGCAATTCCGGTGAAGGCATGGACGAGTTCGTCTTCCAGATCACCCAGGAAGAGTTTCTCGAATTCATGTTCGAAGACCTGGAACTGCCGAATCTGGTCAAACGCAACCTGACCGGCACCGACACTTTCAAAACCGTACGCGCCGGTATCAGCAACGAAGGTAACCCCTCACGCATCAATATCATCCGCACCCTGCGCTCAGCGCACGCGCGGCGTATTGCCCTGTCCGGCAGCAGCCGCGCGAAACTGCGCGAGGCCAAGGAGGAACTGGCGCGGCTCAAACGCGAAGAACCGGACAACTTCGGCGATATTCAGGAACTCGAAGCTGAAATAGAGAAACTCAGCGCGCGTATCCATCGCGTGCCGTTCCTCGATACGTTCGACTTGAAATACAACCTGCTGGTCAAGCAACCCAATCCCAGCTCGAAAGCGGTGATGTTCTGTCTGATGGACGTTTCAGGTTCGATGACGCAGGCGACCAAGGACATCGCCAAGCGCTTTTTTATCTTGCTGTACCTGTTCCTCAAGCGTAACTACGACAAGATCGACGTGGTGTTTATCCGTCACCACACCAGCGCCCGAGAGGTGGATGAGGAGGAGTTTTTCTATTCAAGAGAAACCGGCGGCACCATCGTTTCCAGCGCCTTGAAGCTGATGCAGGAAATCATGGCCGAGCGTTATCCGAGCAACGAGTGGAATATTTACGCGGCACAGGCATCCGACGGCGACAACTGGAACGATGACTCGCCGATCTGCCGCGACATCCTGATCAATCAGATCATGCCCTTTGTGCAGTACTACACTTACGTGGAGATCACCCCGCGCGAACATCAGGCCCTGTGGTACGAGTACGAACGCATCGCCGAAGCCTTCTCTGACACGTTTGCCCAGCAACAACTGGTCTCGGCCGGGGATATCTATCCGGTCTTCCGTGAACTCTTCCAGCGCAGGTTAGTGACATGACCGCCAAAGAGCAGAAACGCCAACCGATTTCCACCGGCTCCGAATGGACATTCGAGCTGATCCAGACCTATGACCGCGAAATCGCCCGGATTGCGGCCCGCTATGCGCTGGACACCTACCCTAACCAGATCGAAGTGATCACCGCCGAGCAGATGATGGACGCCTATGCCTCAGTGGGCATGCCGCTGGGCTATCACCACTGGTCCTACGGCAAACACTTCCTCAGCACCGAGAAATCCTACAGCCGCGGACAGATGGGCCTGGCCTACGAGATCGTGATCAACTCGGATCCGTGCATCGCCTATCTGATGGAAGAGAACACCATCTGCATGCAGGCGCTGGTGGTGGCTCATGCCTGCTATGGCCACAACAGCTTCTTCAAGGGCAACTATCTGTTCCGCACCTGGACGGATGCCAGTTCGATCATCGATTACCTGGTGTTCGCCAAGCAGTACATCATGCAGTGCGAGGAACGCCACGGCATCGATGCCGTGGAAGACCTGCTCGACTCCTGCCATGCCTTGATGAACTACGGCGTCGATCGCTACAAGCGTCCGTATCCGATTTCCGCTGAAGAAGAGCGCCGGCGCCAGAAGGATCGTGAAGAGCACATGCAGAAGCAGATCAACGACCTGTGGCGCACCATCCCCAAGGGAGCGGACAAATACAGCGACAAGGACAACGCCCGCTTCCCGGCCGAACCGCAGGAAAACATACTCTATTTCATTGAGAAGCATGCGCCGCTGCTGGAACCCTGGCAGCGAGAGATCGTGCGCATCGTGCGCAAAATCGCCCAGTATTTCTATCCGCAGCGCCAGACCCAGGTGATGAATGAAGGCTGGGCCACGTTCTGGCATTACACATTGATGAATGACCTGTATGACGAAGGCCTGGTCACCGACGGCTTCATGATGGAGTTCCTCACCTCGCACACCAGCGTGGTGTTTCAGCCTGGCTTTGACAGCCCGTACTACAGCGGCATCAACCCCTATGCGCTGGGTTTCGCCATGTACCGCGACATTCGGCGCATGTGTGAAGAGCCTACCGAAGAGGACCGGCGCTGGTTCCCGGACATCGCTGGCTCCGACTGGCTGTCGACCATCAAGTTTGCCATGAGCAGTTTCAAGGACGAGAGCTTCATTCTGCAGTACCTTTCGCCGAAGGTAATCCGCGATCTCAAGCTGTTCAGCATCCTCGATGACGACCAGAAGGACGACCTGCTGGTGCCCGCCATTCATGACGAGGGCGGCTACCGAGTCATCCGCGAAACCCTGGCTGCGCAGTACAACCTCGGCAATCGTGAACCCAACGTGCAGATCTACAGCATCGACCGGCGCGGTGACCGCTCGCTGACGCTGCGTCATCAGCAGCACGACCGCAAACCGTTGGGCGACTCCACCGAGGAAGTGCTCAAGCACTTGCATAGGCTGTGGGGCTTCGACATCCATCTGGAAACCCTGCAGGGCGACCAAATCATGAAAACCCATCACGTGCCGCCACGCAGTGAACACAGCGAGGGCGATTACGGCCGGCTCGATCTGGCCGTGATTCATCTTTGATCCGGTTCTGGCCTCCGAAAGTCTGACGCAAGGGTTATCCTGTCGGACTGACGGAGGTTTTTTATGCAGGTTTACAAGGTTGGCGGCGCGGTACGTGATCGCCTGTTAGGGTTGCCGGTCACAGACATCGACCGGGTCGTGGTGGGCGCTACCACTGAAGAAATGCTTGCCCAGGGGTTTCGCCCGGTCGGCGCGGATTTTCCGGTGTTTCTGCACCCGAAAACCGGCGAGGAATATGCCCTCGCCCGCACCGAGCGCAAGAGCGGTCGCGGTTACGGCGGTTTCACGTTCTACGCGAGTCCGGAAGTCACGCTTGAAGAAGACCTGATTCGCCGCGACCTGACGATCAATGCCATGGCCGAGGACGATCAGCTCAACCTGACCGATCCGTATCATGGTCAACGCGACCTCGAAGCAAGAATCCTTCGCCATGTTTCCCCGGCGTTCGCCGAAGATCCGCTGCGAGTGCTGCGCGTTGCCCGTTTTGCTGCGCGTTATGCGGGACTGGGCTTCACGGTCGCCGACGAAACCATGGACCTGATGCGTCAGCTCAGCGAGTCCGGCGAACTGCAGGCGTTGACTGCCGAACGCAGCTGGAAGGAAATTTCCCGGGCACTGATGGAAGACCACCCGCAGGTGTTCATCCAGGTATTGCGCGACTGTGGCGCACTCAAAGAGCTAATGCCAGAAGTCGACGCCTTGTTCGGCGTACCGCAGCCGGAGACCCATCATCCGGAAATCGACACGGGCCTGCACACCTTGAGCGTGCTGGAGCAGTCAGCTCTGCACAAACAACCGCTGACGGTACGCTGGGCCTGCCTGCTGCATGATTTGGGCAAAGGCCTGACGCCAGAAGAAGAATGGCCTCGGCATATCGCCCATGAGCACACAGGTCTCAAGCTGATCAAAGCGGTCAACGAACGTTTCAAGGTGTCGAAGGATTGTCAGGAATTGGCATTACTGGTGGGGCAGTATCACACCCATGGGCACCGGGCGCTGGAGCTGAAAGCCTCGACATTGCTGGAGTTACTGCAGAGTTTCGATATTTATCGCCGGCCACAGCGCTTCGAGGAATTTATCGCTTCGTGCGAGATGGACGCCCGTGGCCGCAAAGGCCTGGAGCAGCGCAGTTACCCACAGGCGGATTATTTGCGCGGAGCCGCGAAGGCTGCGCGAGCGGTGGCGGTGCAGCCATTGCTGGAGCAGGGATTCAAGGGGCCGGAACTGGGCGAAGCGCTGAAGCGCGAACGGTTGAAAGCATTGAAGATTTACAAAGACAACGCCTGAAGCAAGATCAAAAGATCGCAGCCTTCGGCAGCTCCTACAGGGAAGCGCAAATTCCTCTGTAGGAGCTGCCGAAGGCTGCGATCTTTTGCTTTAAAGATTCGACGGAGTCAATTGCTGCCCATTCCATTCGAATGCAACCGGCGCCAACACCTGATCAATTTGCGCCTCAGCCCACAACGTCGCAAAGCTTTGGCCCACCCCCGGGTGCACCCGATCCGGCGCAATCAACGACAGCGGCCATAGCACAAAGGCATTTTTCAGAATTTCCGCACGCGGCAAAATCAACCCATCGAAATTACCCACCAGATCGCCATACAGCAGCACGTCGATATCCAGCGGCAAGCCCTTGCGATCAGGGGCATAACGCCCGTTATCCGCCTCGATGAATTTCAAGCGCCTATCCAGCTCCATCAATGGCAAGTCGGTGTAGGCCGAGACCACGAAATTGAAGAACGGCCCGCTCTTGATCCCCACCGGCTGGCTCTCGAACACTGCCGAACAATGGATATCCACCAGAAACTTGGCCAGCGCATCGAGACCGGCGCGCAAATGGGTTTCGCGCTCGATATTGCTACCGAGCCCGAGATAGACCTGAGTCAGCGACATCCGCGCTCGATCTCCACACCCACACCACCCTTGGCCGCCGGCACCGCGCCCGGCTTGGTCAGTTTCAGCCGCACCCAGGTGATCTTGAATTCGGCCATGAGCACCTCAACCAGACGCTCGGCAAAGGTCTCGACCAGCTGGAACTGCGCCTGCTCGGCAAAGGCCTGAATGCGCGTGGAAACACTGGCGTAATCGAGCGCCAGGGTCAGATCGTCACCGGCGGCGGCCGGACGATTGTCCCAAGCAAAGCTCAGATCAAGACGCAGGCACTGACGAATGCCGCGCTCCCAGTCATAGGCACCGATCACGGTGTCGACTTCCAGGCCCTCGATAAACACTCTGTCCAAGCACTTCTCTCCGCTGCACGACAAGGGCGCGATGCGCCGTTAGAATCAGGGCGTCCTCGCCCGGAATAGTTAGCATGTTTTGGTTACTGGCGATTCTCGCCTACCTGCTCGGCTCGCTGTCCTTCGCCATTTTGCTCAGCCGCCTCACCGGAAATCCGGATCCGCGAATGAGTGGCTCGGGTAATGCCGGCGCCACCAACATGCTGCGCCTGGCCGGTCGCAAACTGGCGATCCTGACCCTGCTCGGTGATCTATGCAAAGGCCTGCTGCCGGTGCTGATCGCCTTCAGTGCGGGCCTTTCGCTGCAGGATCAGGCCTGGATCGGCGTATGCGCCGTGATCGGTCACCTGTTCCCGCTGTACTTCCGCTTTCGTGGCGGCAAAGGCGTTGCCACTGCCGCCGGCATGCTGCTCGGCCTGTATCCACCCGCCGCGCTGCTGGCCGTATGTGCCTGGCTGCTGACGTTCTACCTGACCCGCACCAGCTCGCTGGCGGCGCTGATTGCCACGCCACTGACACTGCCGTTGCTGGCCTGGCAAGAGCCGGAAGCCTTGCTGCCAATGAGCGCACTGACCTTGCTGATTGTCTGGCGCCATCGCGGCAATCTACGCGACCTGTTTGCCGGGCGCGAACGGCATTTCTGACTGCCGTCCATGAGCGTCGCTCATCACAACGCCGACAACTGCTCCATTGGCCAGCGTGCTTGCACGGTGATTGCCAGACTTTCCTGCTGACCGGCCTTCAGGCGTTGGCAACCGGCAAACGCGATCATCGCGCCATTGTCGGTGCAGAACTCCGGGCGCGCATAGAACACATCGCCCTTCATATCACCGAGCATCTTTTCCAGCGAAACCCGCAACGCCTTGTTGGCGCTGACGCCGCCGGCAATCACCAGCCGCTTCATGCCCGCTTGTTTCAGGGCGCGCTTGCACTTGATGGTCAAAGTCTCCACCACAGCCTGCTGGAACGCCAGCGCGATGTCGCAACGGACTTGCTCGCCGTCGTCCCCGGCGCTGACGCATTGCTGCCAGGTATTGAGGGCGAAGGTTTTCAGGCCGCTGAAGCTGAAATCCAGACCCGGGCGATCGCACATTGGACGCGGAAAGGTGAAACGACCTGCGACGCCTTTCTCGGCCAGCTTGGCGATTTCCGGCCCGCCGGGGTAATTGAGGCCCATCATTTTCGCGGTTTTATCGAAGGCTTCACCGGCCGCATCGTCGAGCGTCTCGCCGAGCAGGCTGTATTGGCCGATGCCGTCGACCTGAACCAACTGGGTATGACCACCGGAAACCAACAAAGCGACGAACGGGAATTCCGGTGGTTTCGGCTCCAGCATCGGCGCCAGCAAGTGGCCTTCCATGTGGTGCACACCGAGAGCCGGAATGCCCCAGGCAAACGCCAGCGCCTGCGCGCAGGAAGCACCGACCAGCAACGCGCCGACCAGGCCAGGACCTGCGGTATAGGCGATTGCATCGATCTCGGTCGGCACGCAGTCGGCCTCGGCCAAGACCTGACGGATCAAGGGCAGCATGCGTTTGACGTGGTCACGCGAAGCCAGCTCCGGCACCACACCGCCATAGACGCGGTGCAGGTCGATCTGACTGAACAGCGCGTCGGCCAGCAGGCCGCGTTCACTGTCATACAATGCGACGCCGGTTTCGTCGCAGGAGGTTTCTAATCCCAGTACTAGCATGGGTTTGCGCCTTGTTTAGGCTGAATTCGAAGGCGCGCATAATAGTCGCCACGTGATGCCCCGACCAGCGGTTTTCGATCAGAGGCTTTGCATTCCGAGCGATGAGGGGTTAACATCCGCAACCCTTAAAAACCGACGTCTTCAAGTGCTCTTTTGCCGCGAGGATGTTGACCCCGGTAATGAATGAAGGTAGCTCTGGATGCCAGCCGTCAAAGTAAAAGAGAACGAACCCTTCGACGTAGCTCTGCGTCGTTTCAAGCGCTCCTGCGAAAAAGCCGGTGTACTGGCTGAAGTTCGTAGCCGCGAATTTTACGAGAAGCCAACTTCTGAGCGTAAGCGCAAGGCAGCAGCCGCTGTTAAGCGTCACGCCAAGAAAGTTCAGCGCGAACAGCGCCGCGCCGTTCGTCTGTACTAATACACAGACGTTCGTAGCAAGCTTCTTGCCTAAGCCCGGCCCTCAGCCGGGCTAATGGCATTTGCGTAAAACGCTTGATGCTTCACCGTCGACGCCGCCGATGCGACCGAGACAAATCTGCTTCACCGCGTCAGGCCTGGCTCTTTTGCCAGCGGTGCACGTCTTTTCTGACGAGCCTTTCAAGGCTACTGACGAGCACACCCACTGATTCCTCTTACGACGATCAGCCCAAGGCACCTGCATGCGTGCCCGCTTTATTGAGCTATCCGAGGCCGACAACCGGCCGTCAGCGGATTCAGCGCAACACTTTCACATAGTCGAAGACTGATAGGTACTAACGTCAGTGGATTTTCGGCAGATACACTTCCCGACAGCGATCACGCAGACGACACCGGTCGAGCCGCACTTTTTGTGCGTTTCCAGCAATGGCCCGCGTCCGACAGCCTGTCGCAACAGATTTATTGCAGCGCAGACGACGAGAATGCCATGGCCGGGCTGATTCCCCAGAGCTTCATTGACGACCTGCTGAACCGCACCGACATCGTCGACGTGGTCAGCTCGCGCGTGCAATTGAAGAAGGCCGGCAAGAACTACACCGCCTGCTGCCCGTTCCACAAAGAGAAAACCCCGTCGTTCAGCGTCAGCCCCGACAAACAGTTCTATTACTGTTTCGGCTGCGGCGCCGGCGGCAACGCCCTCGGCTTTCTCATGGATCACGACAACCTGGACTTCCCCCAGGCCGTCGAAGATCTGGCCAAAGCCGCCGGCATGGAAATCCCCCGCGAAGAAAGCGGCCGTGAGCGCAAGCCGCGTCAGCCGACCGATTCGCCGCTGTATCCGCTGCTCACTGCCGCCGCCGACTTCTACCGGCAGGCACTCAAGAGTCATCCGTCGCGCAAGGCTGCGGTGGATTACCTCAAGGGTCGCGGCCTGACCGGCGAGATCGCTCGGGATTTCGGCCTCGGCTTTGCACCGCCGGGCTGGGACAACCTGCTCAAGCATCTGAGCAGCGACACGCTGCAACAGAAAGCCATGATCGAAGCTGGCCTGCTGATCGAGAACGCCGAAACCGGCAAGCGCTATGATCGCTTCCGTGATCGCGTGATGTTCCCGATCCGCGACACCCGTGGGCGGATCATCGCCTTCGGCGGCCGCGTACTGGGTGACGACAAGCCCAAGTACCTGAACTCACCGGAAACCCCGGTATTCCATAAAGGCCAGGAACTCTACGGCCTCTATGAAGCACGCAAGAACAATCGCAACCTCGACGAGATCATCGTCGTCGAAGGCTACATGGACGTCATCGCCCTCGCCCAGCAAGGCCTGCGCAATGCCGTCGCCACGCTGGGTACCGCGACCAGTGAAGAACACTTGAAGCGTCTGTTCCGCGTCGTCCCGAACGTATTGTTCTGCTTCGACGGCGACCAGGCAGGCCGCAACGCCGCGTGGCGCGCACTGGAAGCGACCCTGCCATGCCTACAGGACGGTCGTCGCGCGCGATTCCTGTTCCTGCCCGAAGGCGAAGACCCGGACACCCTGGTTCGCGCCGAAGGCACTGACGCATTCAAGGCGCGCATCAATCAGCACGCGCAGCCGCTGGCCGATTATTTTTTTCAGCAACTGACCGAAGAGGCCGACCCGCGCTCGCTCGAGGGCAAGGCACACATGGCCACCCTCGCCGCACCGCTGATCGACAAGGTGCCGGGCGCGAACCTGCGCATTCTCATGCGTCAGCGCCTGACCGAGATTACCGGCCTGAGCAGCGAGACCGTCAGCCAACTGGTTCAGAGTGCACCGCAGGAAGCACCGCCCGCCTACGATCCGGGCTTCGATTACGACGCCATGCCGGACTACAGCGACTACCATCAGCCGCAGGCACAGGACATGTACGCGCCGCAGCAGGAATGGACGCCGAAGAAACCCGGCGCCGGCGGCAAGAAGTGGGACAAGAAACCGTGGGACAAGAACGGCAAGCGTGGTGGCGATCGCGAACAGCAGCGCCCGCGCACGCCGATTGGCGTTGAATCGCCGACCCTGACGGCATTGAGAACATTGCTCCATCATCCGCAACTGGCCAAGCGCGTCGAAGACGCCGGACATATTGCCGATGAAAATCAGACCAACGCCCAGTTGCTTGTGGCGCTGCTCGAAGCCGTACAGAAGAATCCCAAGCTAAACTCATTTCAGTTGATCGCGCGATGGCACGGCACTGAACAGGGTCGCTTGCTCAAGGCACTGGCAGAAAAGGAATGGCTGATTGACGGAGATAACCTTGAACAACAGTTTTTCGACACCATTACTAGCTTGTCCGCCCGCCAACGCGAGCGAAATCTCGAACAGTTACTCAGGAAAGCGCGGCAAAGCGAACTGAGCGTCGAAGAGAAAAATCAACTGCGCGACCTTTTAAGTCGCAATGTTTCCGCATCAAACCCGACCTCAACTGGCGCGTGAGGTCATAGCTCAGGTATAATCCTCGGCTTGTTTTTTGCCCGCCAAGACCTTCAGTGGATAGGGTGTTATGTCCGGAAAAGCGCAACAGCAGTCTCGTATTATTGAGTTGATCAAACTGGGTCGTGAGCAGAAGTATCTGACTTACGCCGAGGTCAACGACCACCTGCCCGAGGATATTTCAGATCCGGAGCAGGTGGAAGACATCATCCGCATGATTAACGACATGGGGATCCCCGTACACGAGAGTGCTCCGGATGCGGACGCCCTTATGTTGGCCGACGCCGATACCGACGAGGCCGCTGCGGAAGAAGCAGCCGCTGCGTTGGCGGCGGTGGAGACCGATATCGGTCGCACCACTGACCCGGTGCGCATGTACATGCGTGAAATGGGCACGGTCGAGCTTCTGACCCGTGAAGGCGAAATCGAAATCGCCAAGCGGATCGAAGAAGGCATTCGTGAAGTGATGAGCGCAATCGCGCACTTCCCTGGCACGGTTGACCACATTCTCTCCGAGTACACCCGCGTCACCACCGAAGGTGGTCGCCTGTCCGACGTCCTGAGCGGTTATATCGACCCGGATGACGGCATCGCGCCGCCTGCGGCAGAAGTGCCGCCGCCGGTCGATCCGAAGGCCGTCAAGGCTGACGACGATACCGACGACGATGAAGCCGAATCTTCCGATGACGAAGAAGAAGCCGAAAGCGGTCCGGACCCGGTCATCGCTGCACAGCGCTTCGGCGCCGTGGCGGACCAGATGGAGATCACCCGCAAGGCCCTGAAAAAGCACGGTCGTCACAACAAGGCTGCGGTTGCCGAGTTGCTGGCCCTGGCCGAGCTGTTCATGCCGATCAAACTGGTGCCGAAGCAATTCGAAGCCTTGGTCGAGCGTGTGCGCAGTGCCCTGGATCGTCTGCGTCAGCAAGAGCGCGCGATCATGCAGCTGTGCGTGCGTGATGCACGTATGCCGCGCGCCGATTTCCTGCGTCAGTTCCCGGGCAATGAAGTCGACGAAAGCTGGTCCGACGCTCTGGCCAAAGGCAAGAGCAAGTATGCCGAGGCCATCGGTCGCGTGCAGCCGGACATCATCCGTTGCCAGCAGAAGCTGATTGCGCTGGAAACCGAGACCGGTCTGACCATCGCGGAAATCAAGGACATCAACCGTCGCATGTCGATCGGTGAGGCCAAGGCCCGCCGCGCGAAGAAAGAGATGGTTGAAGCCAACCTGCGTCTGGTGATCTCGATCGCCAAGAAGTACACCAATCGCGGTCTGCAATTCCTCGATCTGATCCAGGAAGGCAACATCGGTCTGATGAAGGCGGTGGACAAGTTCGAATACCGTCGTGGTTACAAGTTCTCGACTTATGCCACCTGGTGGATCCGTCAGGCAATCACTCGCTCGATCGCCGACCAGGCGCGCACCATCCGTATTCCGGTGCACATGATCGAGACGATCAACAAGCTCAACCGTATTTCCCGGCAGATGTTGCAGGAAATGGGTCGCGAACCGACCCCGGAAGAGCTGGGCGAACGCATGGAAATGCCTGAGGACAAGATCCGCAAGGTACTGAAGATCGCCAAAGAGCCGATCTCCATGGAAACCCCGATCGGTGATGACGAAGACTCCCATCTGGGCGACTTCATCGAAGACTCGACCATGCAGTCGCCAATCGATGTCGCCACGGTGGAAAGTCTGAAGGAAGCGACTCGCGAAGTACTGTCCGGCCTCACTGCCCGTGAAGCCAAGGTGCTGCGCATGCGTTTCGGTATCGACATGAACACCGACCATACGCTCGAAGAAGTGGGCAAGCAGTTTGACGTAACGCGTGAGCGGATCCGTCAGATCGAAGCCAAGGCGCTGCGCAAGCTGCGCCACCCGACGCGAAGCGAGCATCTGCGCTCCTTCCTCGACGAGTGATACCAGAACCCCCGGCCCAGGCCGGGGGTTTTGTTTTATGGCAGATTAAATTCCCCGCTCCGCCCTCCCCGCCGCGTACCCCGTCTACACTCGAAACAATCACTCCAAGCCCTGACGAGAGCGTTATGCCCAGACTGGCGCCCGTGCTTTTTCTGCTGTCATTGATGATCTGCACCGCCACGGCTGACGCGCTGACTCTCACCGATGAAGAACGCAGCTGGCTGGCGGCTCACCCTGACTTGCGCCTGGGTGTCGACGCGTCGTGGCCGCCTTTCGAATTTCGTGACGATCAGAACCGCTATCAGGGTCTGGCCGCTGACTATATCGACGTGATTCGCCAACGTTTGGCGATCAAGCTGACGCCCATCGAACCGGCAAGCTGGACGGTGGTGCTGGAGCAGGTCAAAAAAGGCAAGATCGATTTGCTGCCGGGAATCATGTCCACGCCGGAGCGCCAGAATTATCTGTCATTCACCCGGCCGTACCTCGACTTCCCGATCGTCATCCTCGCCCATGTCGGCGGCGCCCAGCCGCGCAAACTCGACGATCTGTATGGGCTGAAGATCGCCGTGGTGGAAAACTACGCCCCCCACGAATTACTGCGTACTCACCATCCCGATCTGAATCTGGTGGCCATGCCCAACGTCAGTTCAGCGCTGCAAGCCCTGGCGACTGATGAAGTGGACGCGGTAGTCGGCGATCTGGCTTCCAGCGTCTGGAGCCTGCGCCAGCTCAAGCTTGACGGCCTCTACGTCAGCGGCGAGACGCCGTATCGGTATCAGCTGGCGATGGCCGTGCCCCGCGACAACAAGGTGCTGGTGGGGATACTCGACAAAGTTCTTGCCGACATGACGCCGGCGGAAATCAGCAGCATTCAGGAACACTGGGTCGGCAACGTGCTCGACCACCGCACGTTCTGGTCGGATCTGCTGATGTACGGCCTGCCCGGCCTGTTGCTGCTGATAACAGTCCTTGCCGTGGTGATTCGCATCAACCGCCGTCTGAGTTCGGAAATCACCCGGCGCATCGACCTCGAGCAGGAACTGCGCAGCAGCGAATATCACTACCGCGGCCTGGTGGAAAGTTTGTCGGCGATTGCCTGGGAAGCGCGGATGAGCGACTTCACCTACAGCTATGTCTCGCCGCACGCTGAAGACTTGCTCGGTTATCCACAGTCTCATTGGCTGATTCCGGGCTTCTGGCACAACATCATTCACCCCGCCGACCTGACCCGCACGCAGAGCTACTGTAAGGAAGCGCTGCGCCAGGGCCGCGATCACATCGTCGACTACCGCGTGATTACCGCCGACGGTCGCTGCCTGTGGGTGCGCGATATCGTTAGCCTGATAGAGCACGGTCACGAGCCAGTGATGCGAGGGCTGATGATCGATATCAGCGAGATCAAGCGCACTGAAGAGGCATTGCGCCTGTCCGAACAGAAGTTCGCTTCGGTGTTCGAGCAATGCCCGGACATTCTGGTGATTGCGCGCCTGTCCGACGGCTGCCTGCTGGAGGTCAACGAGGCCTTCGAGGAGCAGATCGGGCTCAGGGCCGAGGAGGTGATCGGCCAGACCGCCACCAACCTCAATATCTGGGGCATTCCCGGAGTCGGACCAGGCCTGTTGCAGCGCTTGCAGGCCGGTAGCATCCGCAACCTGGAAATGCCCTTTCGCCGCAACAACGGCCAATTGTTCACCGGGCTGATTTCCGCCGAGCCCTTCGACCTCGATACCACCCCGGCGCTGGTGGTTGTGGTGCGCGATATCAGCCAGCTCAAGGAAACCCAACAGCAACTGCAAACATCGGAGGAAAAGTTTGCCAAGGCCTTCCATGCCTCGCCGGACGGCTTGCTGCTGTCACGCCAGAGCGACGGCCTGCTGCTGGAGGTCAACGAAGGTTTCAGCCGCATCACCGGTTTCAACAGCGCCATGTCAGTGGATCGTTCGACGCTGGATCTGGGCATCTGGGTCAATCTCAACGAACGCAAACAGATGATCGACCTGCTGCAACGCGACGGTTTTGTCCGTGACTTCACCTGCCACATCCGTCGCAGCGACGGGCAGATTCGCCTGTGTGAAGTCTCCAGCCGTCCACTGCCGATCGGCGACGAAGACTGCATGTTGACCATCGCCCGCGACATCACCGAGCGCCATCTCATGCAGGAAAAACTGCAGCAGGCGGCGACGGTTTTCGAGAGCACCGCAGAAGGCGTGTTGATCACCGATACTCAACAACACATCAGCGCCGTCAATCGCGCTTTCACCGAAATCACCGGTTACAGCGAAAGTGAAGCGCTGGGCCACACGCCACGCTTGCTGGCGTCAGGGCTGCATGACAGCGCTTTCTACGCGGCGATGTGGCACCAATTGACCGACGAGGGACACTGGCAAGGCGAGATTTCCAACCGGCGCAAGAATGGCGAGTTGTACCCGAGCTGGCTGACCATCAGCGCCGTGCGCAATCGCGACAAATTCATCACCCACTTCGTTGCGGTGTTTGCCGATATTTCCAGCCTCAAGCACGCTCAGGCCAAACTCGATTACCAGGCTCACCACGACCCGCTGACCGGCCTGCCCAACCGCACCTTGTTCGAAAGCCGCCTGCAAATGGCTTTGACCAGTCAGCAGGAAAATGGCGGCCAGGGTGCCGTGCTGTTTCTCGACCTTGACCGTTTCAAACACATCAACGACAGCCTCGGTCATCCGGTCGGCGACCTGTTGCTCAAGGGCATTGCCGTACGCTTGAAAGAACAATTGCGCGATATCGACACGGTCGCACGGTTGGGCGGCGACGAGTTCATCATCCTGCTGCCGGGCTTGCAGCAAGCCAGCGACGCCGACAACATCGCGACGAAACTGCTCAACTGCTTCGGAGCGCCGTTCCAGGCCGGCGAACACGAGTTCTTTATCAGCGCCAGCATCGGCACCAGCCTCTATCCGCGCGACGGTTGCGACGTTGCCACGCTGGTGAAAAACGCCGACGCGGCGATGTACCGCTCCAAGGCCAAGGGGCGCAACCGCGTCGAAAGTTATACCCGCGACCTCACCGCCCAGGCCAGCGAACGCATAGCGCTGGAACACGAACTGCGCCGCGCCATCGAGCGCGATGAGCTGTTTCTCTATTACCAACCGAAAATCAGCCTGGTGGACCACAGCCTGGTCGGTGCAGAAGCGCTGATTCGCTGGCGCCACCCGACCTTCGGTGACGTGCCGCCCGAGCATTTCATTCCGCTGGCAGAAGAAAACGGCATGATCCTGCAGATCGGTGATTGGGTACTGGAGACCGCTTGCCGGCAGATGTTCGAATGGAGCCGAATCTACCAACCGCTCGGGCCGCTTTCGGTGAACCTCGCCGGCGCGCAACTGCGCCAGCCGAACCTGTTGGTGCGCATCGAACAACTGCTCAAGGACAATCGGCTCAGGCCGGATTTACTGCAACTGGAAATTACCGAGAATTTCATCATGAGTCAGGCCGAAGAGGCGCTGGCGGTGCTGCATCAACTCAAACACCTCGGCGTGCAACTGGCGATCGATGACTTCGGCACCGGCTACTCCTCGCTCAGCTACCTCAAACGCCTGCCGCTGGACATCCTCAAGATCGACCAATCCTTTGTCCGCGGACTGCCTGACGATCCCCACGACGCGGCCATTGTGCGCGCCATCATCGCGCTCGGCCGCAGCATGCAATTCACCGTGATCGCCGAAGGCGTGGAAACCCAGGCACAACAACAATTTCTCGCCGCAGAAGGTTGTGAACAGATCCAGGGCTACATCGTCAGCCTGCCGCTGCCACCGGACGAATTCGCCGCGACGTTTCTGCATGTAACCGTATCGGATTTTTCGGATAGCACAGCCGCGAAACCGTCGCTATAATCCGCGGCCTACTGAGGGCCTATAGCTCAGTTGGTTAGAGCAGAGGACTCATAATCCTTTGGTCCACGGTTCAAGTCCGTGTGGGCCCACCAAATTGAAAAGCCGCGCTTGATGCGCGGCTTTTTTGTGGGCGAGTGGTTGGGTTTCGTCTCGGCGGGCGCAATGTTCGGAAGACCTAACCAGAGCTGTAGGAAAGATCCTAAGCTGCGGTTTTGAGCGGTTAGACATCTGTTGATGATGTCTTCGCAGGGATACTCTCGAGACGTCGCTGCTTATCAGCGACCGGGCTTGGAAATCCCTACAAATCAATACGTCCGGCGACAGTAACAATGGAATGGAAAGACCTGATTATTGGCGGACGCAGATATTGCATGGCGCATCTACAGCCTTTTGAACAGACATTTGAAGTGGCGGAGCAGCAGCTTGTCGTCAGGTTTGAATTCGGGTTCCACTGTTTTACCGATGACAAAGGGCACGGCCAGCCATTAAGACACAGAGGAGAAGCTCGGTATTTTTTGTGCGGACCGCCACTACTACAGCAGCCAGATCACGGACTACCTGCAAAAACGGTTTTTCAAAGGCCTGGCTGTGCCCTTCTACGTCGAAAACAGTCAGCGCTATTACTGCCTTGATTTGCATGACTATGCGGTCTTTTTTTCGATCAGCAAGCCGCAAAATACAACAAACTTTCTCAAACTCCGGATCATTTCCGCCTACGAGGTCGCTGAATGGGGACGCTCGAAGCTGCCGAAAGGAAAACCACATAACGTCCGCTACATTCTGGAAATGCGCAGCGCGGGGAAATCCGTGTGAGAGAAAGCAAAAAGCCCCGATGCATGCGCAACGGGGCTTTCTGTAAATCTGAAATATCGGCCTATCCTTTTACGGTTTCCCGCTTATCCCGCTCACTGGCTAGGAGTGGCTTGCGCCACCGAAATCAACACCCTTTGCTTACAAAGTTCCGGTCTGTGCTGACGTGCCGATCATAGCCCTTGAACCTGACAAGAGCAACCGTCACAGCCGTTATCCCTCCCATCGAGCGATGGGTTCCAAATATGCCCCAATGCGCTTGACCCTGTACCATCGGCAATCTCATCGCCCACGCCATCGGAGCCTCCCTTGCCAGACACCCGCCAACCCATCCTCGACGAAATCGACCGCCAGCTAATCGCCGCGCTGCAGATCAACGCCCGCGAAAGCGTGGCCATGCTCGCCCGTCAGCTAGGCATCGCTCGCACTACGGTGACGTCGCGCCTGGCCCGGCTGGAAAAAGCCAAGGTGATCACCGGTTATGGCGTGCGATTGGGTCAGCGTGTGGTCGATGGTGGCTTGCAGGCCTACGTCGGGATCAAGGTGCAGCCGCGTTCCGGCAAGGACGTGCTGCGGCGCCTGAGTGCGATGGCGCAGGTGCAGCAGCTGTGTGCAGTGAGTGGCGAGTTTGACTACGTGGCCTGGTTGCGCACCGACTCGCCGGAGCAGCTCGATCAGTTGCTGGATCAGATTGGCAGCGTCGATGGGGTGGAGAAAACCACGACTTCGATCATTTTGAGTAGCAAGATTGATCGCGGGCAGCCGGTCTGAGCGTTGGCCAAGGCATCGAGGCTCGGGCCTCTTCGCGAGCAGGCTCGCTCCCACATTTTGGTCGGTATGCAGCCTGCAATCGTCAGTCTGCACAAACTTCAGGCAAAACGACGACACATTGCGTCTTATTAACGCGCTCCACGCTCCCTAGAATGGCTGGCATCTTTTCCTATACTCAGACGCGAATCCTGCGTCGGGTCGCCAACAAGGTCAGCCATGAACAACAACAATCGTCACCCTGCAGACGGCAAGAAACCCATCACCATTTTCGGTCCGGACTTTCCGTTCGCGTTTGACGACTGGATCGAGCATCCCGCCGGTCTGGGCAGCATTCCCGAGCAGCATCATGGTGCTGAAGTGGCGATTGTCGGCGCGGGCATTGCCGGTCTGGTGGCTGCATATGAACTGATGAAACTCGGTCTGAAGCCGGTGGTGTACGAGGCGTCGAAACTCGGTGGTCGTCTGCGCTCGCAGGCCTTCAACGGCACCGACGCCATCGTCGCCGAGCTTGGCGGCATGCGCTTTCCAGTGTCCTCCACCGCGTTCTATCACTACGTCGACAAGCTCGGCCTGCAAACCAAGCCTTTCCCCAACCCGCTGACCGGCGCGTCTGGCAGCACCGTGATCGACCTGGAAGGCGAGACCTATTACGCGGAGAGTCTGAAGGATCTTCCTGCATTGTTTCAGGAAGTGGCTGACGCCTGGGCGGATGCGCTGGAAGCAGGCTCGCAGTTTTCCGATATCCAACAAGCCATTCGCGATCGCGATGTGCCGCGCCTGAAAGAGCTGTGGAACAAGTTGGTGCCGCTGTGGGACGACCGGACCTTTTACGACTTCGTCGCCACCTCGAAGGCCTTCGCCAAATTATCGTTCCAGCACCGCGAAGTGTTCGGCCAGGTCGGTTTCGGCACCGGCGGCTGGGATTCGGACTTCCCCAATTCGATGCTGGAAATCTTTCGCGTCGTGATGACCAACTGCGACGATCATCAGCACCTGGTGGTCGGTGGCGTCGAGCAGGTGCCGCAGGGCATCTGGCGCCATGTGCCGGAACGCTGCGTGCACTGGCCGGCGGGCACCAGCCTGAAATCCCTGCACCGTGGCGCGCCGCGTTCCGGTGTGAAGAAAATCGCTCACGCACCGCAAGGCCGTTTCGCCGTTACCGACAACAACGGTGACACCCGCGAATATGCCGCTGTGCTGACCACCTGCCAGAGCTGGCTGCTGACCACTCAGATCGAATGCGATGAAACCCTGTTCTCGCAGAAGATGTGGATGGCCCTCGACCGCACGCGCTACATGCAGTCGTCGAAAACCTTCGTGATGGTCGACCGGCCATTCTGGAAAGACAAGGACCCGGAGACCGGCCGCGACGTGATGAGCATGACCCTCACCGATCGCCTGACCCGTGGCACCTATCTGTTCGACAACGGCGACGACAAACCTGGGGTGATCTGCCTGTCGTACTCGTGGATGAGCGACGCGTTGAAAATGCTCCCGCATCCGGTGGAAAAACGCGTTGAACTCGCCTTGAACGCGCTGAAGAAGATCTACCCGAAAGTCGACATCGCCGCGCGGATCATCGGCGACCCGATCACCGTGTCGTGGGAAGCCGACCCGTACTTTCTCGGTGCCTTCAAAGGCGCCCTGCCCGGCCATTATCGCTACAACCAGCGCATGTACGCGCACTTCATGCAGGACGACATGCCGGCCGAACAGCGCGGGATTTTCATCGCCGGCGACGACGTGTCGTGGACACCGGCGTGGGTCGAAGGTGCAGTGCAGACTTCGCTCAACGCGGTGTGGGGCATCATGAAACATTTCGGCGGTTCGACACATAAAGAGAACCCCGGCCCGGGTGATGTGTTCAAAGACATCGGCCCTATCGCCCTGCCCGAGTAAGAGGATTCCCCGATGCGCGTAGCCGTTTACCAATGTCCACCGCTGCCACTGGACCCCGCCGCCAACCTGCAGCGCCTGCATCAGGTGGCGATGGAGGCCAAGGGCGCTGATCTGCTGGTGCTGCCGGAGATGTTCATGACCGGCTACAACATCGGCGCCGAAGCGGTGAGCACACTGGCCGAGGTTTACAACGGTGAATGGGCGCAGCAGATCGGCCGGATTGCCAAGGCTGCGGGTCTGGCGATTGTTTACGGTTACCCGGAGCGCACCGCCGACGGGCAGATCTACAACGCTGTGCAACTGATCGACAGCCACGGCGAACGCCTGGGCAATTACCGCAAGTCGCATCTGTTCGGCGACCTCGACCGGTCGATGTTCAGCCCGGGCGACGCAGAGTTGCCGGTGGTTGAACTGAACGGCTGGAAGCTCGGTTTCCTGATCTGCTATGACCTGGAGTTTCCGGAAAACGCGCGCCGCCTGGCCTTGGCCGGCGCAGAGCTGATTGTGGTGCCAACGGCCAACATGATTCCGTTCGACTTCGTCGCCGACGTCACCGTGCGGGCCCGCGCCTTCGAAAACCAGTGTTACGTGGCTTATGCCAATTACTGCGGACATGAAGGCGATATCCAGTACTGCGGGCAAAGCAGCGTTGCCGCACCGGACGGCAGCCGTATCGCCCTGGCAGGTCTGGACGAGGCGTTGATCGTCGGTGAGCTTGATCGACAACTGATGAACGATTCACGCCAGGCCAACCGCTATCTCAGCGATCGCCGCCCAGAGCTTTACGGCGCGCTCAACCGTCGCTAATCCGCTAGCATGGGCACTTCACTGTTCTGGAAGTGCCCATGCCTGCGCCGACTCATCCCCGCCCCCACTCTGAAACCCTGGCCAACGGCCTGCGCGTGACCCTGCGCCACGTGCCCGGTCTCAAACGCAGCGCTGCCGCGTTGCGCGTGGCGGCCGGCAGCCATGACGTGCCATTGGCATGGCCCGGGCTGGCGCATTTTCTTGAGCACTTGCTGTTTCTCGGCACCGAGCGTTTTCCCACAGACGAAGCGCTGATGGCCTACGTGCAACGTCACGGCGGGCAGGTGAATGCCAGCACCCGCGAGCGCACCACGGACTTTTTCTTTGAGTTGCCCGTGCCGTTGTTCAGCGACGGGGTAGAGCGTCTGTCAGACATGCTCGCCCGGCCGCGTATGAATCTGGACGATCAACTGCGTGAACGGGAAGTTTTGCAGGCGGAATTTATCGCCTGGTCGCAGGATCCGACAGCGCAGCAGCAGTTTGCCTTGTATGAAGGTTTACCAGCGGAGCATCCGTTGCGCGGGTTTCATGCGGGCAATCGGGACAGCTTGCAGGTTGCGTCGCCAGTGTTTCAAACGGCGCTGCGAGACGTCCATCAGCGGTTTTATCGAACCGGGCAAATGACCCTCAGTCTGGTCGGTCCGCAGAGTATTGATGAACTGCGGGAGCTGGCGCGGCAATTTGCAGCGGTGTTGCCGGTTGGGGATAAAGTTGCCGAGGCCGCACCGCCTCCGCTGACAGTGAAAAGTTATCAACAGGTCGGCGCTCACGCGAACCTGTTGTTCGCCTTCGACGGCTTACCCGAATCATCCGCAGAGGCGATGGCCTTCCTCTGTCATTGGTTGAATAGCGCCAAACCCGGTGGATTGCTCGCATACCTGCAGCAACAGAATCTGGCTGACAGCCTGAAAGCCGCGCCGATCTATCAGTTCGCCGGGCAAGCGCTGCTGCATCTGCAATTTCATGCCGACGGTAAGCAGTTGAACGCCATTCACCAACAAATGCTGGACTGGGCGAGCTTTTTCACCCGCCAGGACTGGACCCCGTTGCGCGAGGAATACGCCGCGCTACTTCAGCGCCAGCAACAAGTCAGCGGCGCGTTGCAATTGGCGCGAATCGACATCGAGCAGCGGGCATCCAGCCTGTCCGAATCCGGCGCTGCCACACTTGAGCACATCCTTCGCGAAATCGGTGTTGTGGATAACTTCAGCGATCGTTGGCACCTGCCTGCCGCCAACCCTTTCCTGCGCACCAGTGAACCGCTGGCTAACGCCGGGCTGATTCGCGGACAGACCAGCGCTCACCGCGGCCTGCGCACGTTCGCCCAGGATCGCTCGCGCAGCCGCCGAGAACGTTCGCCGATGCATTTCAGTCAGGCGCTGCCGGACAACAGCGATGAAGGCGCAATCTATCTGCGCTGGCAGGTCGAGGCGGCGGCCAGCGCAGATCTGCGCTCCAGATTGCAGCGCAGTCTGCGCCAGACCCGACAGGATGCGTGCGAAGCCGGAGTGGACTTGTCTTTCAGCGCCGCAGGCAACCAATGGCTGCTGAAAATGAATGGTTTACAGGAGCCCATGCCCAGCGTCCTCGAGCATGCGCTGAAATGTCTGACGATAATCGACGCCGATTCGCCGCGCGAAGACATGCAGATACCGTCAATGCCGATCCGCCAACTACTCGAAGCGTTGCCGGAGAAATGCCTGCCCACGATCGAAACCAGCGATGACGCCAATCAGCTGTGGACAACTTCGCGCTGGGACGGCCTCGCTCTCGGGCTTGGCCAACAAATTCAATCAGCCCTGGGCCTGGCGCTGAGCCGCATTCCCGGCACGCCGGACAATCAGCTGCCGATGACTCCGCGCACCAACGGCGATTACCGCTGGAGTCAGATCGACACGGCGTCTAGCGAACACGCCCTGCTGCTCATCTGCCCGACCGCCAGCAAACACATCGCTGATGAAGCCGCATGGCGCCTGCTTGCACAGCTGTGCCAGACGCCTTTCTACCAGCGCCTGCGCGTCGAATTGCAATTGGGGTACGCCGTGTTCAGCGCGCTGCGTCAGGTGCACGGCACGACCGCCCTCGTCTTCGGCGTGCAATCGCCGACAGCCTCCGCGGCGACCCTGCTGGAACACATCCAAGCGTTCTGCAACGGCATTCCCACGCTGATCGAAACGCTCGATGACGCAGGCCTCGAGCAACAACGCCAGAACCTCGCCGATCAATTCGATCAAGCGACACTGTCCACCAAAGACGCTGCCGAATTGTTCTGGCAGGGCAAACTCGCCGGCCATTCGTCGGATTACCGTGAGCAATTGGTTACAGCGATCCAGCAGCTGGATCACCAGGCTTTGCTGGCCGCTGCGCAGCGTCTGATCAATGCCGATGGCGGCTACCACTGTCTGGCCAATGAACCGATGCCCGGCGCGCCGTGGCAAGCGACAAACTGATCATTACCGAGGCTGCAAGGAGCTTTCTCAAAGATTCACGGGTCACGCCGTTGAAATTTTGAGTAACATAGCCGCCTAACTAATTGGAACAACACCGCGCTGCCGTGGACTATAACTATGGATAGCGCTATCCCAACCCTCAGAAGGAGACATCTCATGGCCTGGACCAAACCTGCTTACACCGACCTGCGCATCGGCTTCGAAGTCACCATGTACTTCGCCAGCCGCTGAGTTCTGCTTACGCAGATTCGCAGTGCAACGCCTCGGCTCGCCGAGGCGTTTTATTTTCCGCGTTGAAATGATGGAGCGTTCATGTTCGTCCAGATTCTGGGTTCGGCCGCCGGTGGCGGTTTTCCGCAGTGGAACTGCAACTGCGTCAACTGCGCAGGCTTTCGCGACGGCAGCCTGAATGCCAAGGCCCGCACCCAATCGTCCATCGCCATTTCCGATGACGGCGTGAACTGGGTGTTGTGCAATGCCTCGCCGGACATCCGCGCGCAACTGCAAAGCTTTGCCCCGATGCAACCGGGCCGGGCCCTGCGCGACACCGGCATCAGCGCGATCATCCTGATGGACAGCCAGATCGACCACACCACCGGCCTGCTCAGCCTGCGCGAAGGCTGCCCGCATCAGGTCTGGTGCACGGACATGGTTCACGAAGACCTCAGCACCGGTTTCCCCCTGTTCAAGATGCTCACCCACTGGAACGGCGGGCTGGAATGGAACCGCATCGAACTCGACCAGAGCTTCACCGTAGCGGCCTGCCCGAACCTGCGTTTCACCCCGTTACCGTTGCGCAGCGCCGCGCCGCCGTATTCGCCGCACCGTTTCGATCCGCATCCGGGCGACAACATCGGCTTGATCGTTGAAGACCTCAACACCGGCGGCAAGCTGTTCTACGCGCCGGGGCTGGGCAAGGTCGATGCGCCGCTGCTGGAAATCATGTCCGGCAGCGATTGCCTGCTGGTCGACGGCACAATGTGGGATGACGATGAAATGCAGCGCCGTGGCGTCGGCACCCGCACCGGTCGCGAGATGGGTCATCTGGCGCAGAACGGCCCCGGCGGCATGCTCGAAGTGCTGGAGCAGTTGCCCGAGCAGCGCAAGGTGCTTATCCACATCAACAACACCAACCCGATCCTTGACGAGGATTCGCCGGAGCGTGCCGAGCTGGCGCGGCGTAATGTTGAAGTGGCGTTTGATGGCATGAGCATCGTGCTTTAAGCAATCGAGACCGCTGCGCGGTCTATCGCGAGCAGGCTCACTCCTACAATGGAATGCGATCAACTGTGGGAGCGAGCCTGCTCGCGAAGAGGCCAGCACTGACACCAAAGATTTCCAGGGTTGTTCCCGGAGAACAGACATGACCAACACCCCGCTGTCCCCCGCCGAATTCGAAGCGGCCCTGCGCGCCAAAGGTGCCTACTACCACATCTACCACCCGTACCACGTGGCGATGTACGAAGGCCGCGCGACCCGCGAGCAGATTCAGGGCTGGGTCGCCAACCGCTTCTACTATCAGGTGAACATTCCCCTGAAAGACGCGGCGATCCTCGCCAATTGCCCGGATCGGGAAATCCGCCGCGAGTGGATTCAGCGCCTGCTCGACCACGACGGCGCGCCCGGTGAAGATGGCGGGATCGAAGCCTGGCTGCGTCTGGGCCAGGCTGTCGGCCTCGACCCGGACCAATTGCGCTCCCAGGAACTGGTGCTGCCCGGCGTGCGTTTCGCCGTCGATGCCTACGTCAACTTCGCCCGTCGCGCCAGTTGGCAGGAGGCCGCAAGCAGCTCGCTGACCGAGCTGTTCGCGCCGCAGATCCACCAGTCGCGCCTGGACAGCTGGCCGCAGCATTACCCGTGGATCGACCCGGCCGGTTACGAATACTTCCGCACCCGTCTCGGTCAGGCGCGGCGTGACGTCGAGCACGGGCTGGCGATCACCCTTAAACACTACAAGACCCGCGAAGGCCAGGAGCGCATGCTGGAAATTCTCCAGTTCAAACTGGACATTCTTTGGAGCATGCTCGATGCCATGAGCATGGCCTATGAACTGAACCGTCCGCCGTATCACAGCGTGACCGAGCAACGGGTCTGGCATAAAGGAATCACCTTATGAGTTTCGACCGCAGCAAAGTGCCGAGCTGGCGCCCGGGCTATCGCTTCCAGTACGAACCGGCGCAGAAGGGCCATGTGTTGCTGTATCCGGAAGGCATGATCAAGCTCAACGAAACGGCTGCGCTGATCGGCGGCTTGATTGATGGCGAACGCGATGTCGCGGCGATCATTGCCAAACTCGACGAGCAGTTCCCCGGCGTGCCCGAGCTCGGTGACGACGTCGAGCAATTCATGGAGGTTGCCCGTGAGCAACACTGGCTCACCCTTGGCTGATCTGCCGGCCAAACCGGAAGTCGGCCTGCCGCTGTGGCTGCTCGCCGAGCTGACCTACCGCTGCCCGCTGCAATGCCCGTATTGCTCCAATCCGCTGGATTTCGCCGAGCAGGGCAGAGAGCTGACCACCGAACAGTGGATCAAGGTATTCCGCGAAGCACGGGAGATGGGCGCGGCGCAACTGGGCTTTTCCGGCGGAGAACCGTTGGTGCGTCAGGATCTGGCCGAACTGATCCATGAAGCGCGGCAGCTAGGTTTCTACACCAACCTGATCACCTCCGGCATTGGCCTGACCGAGCAGAAAATCAGCGACTTCAAAAAGGCCGGGCTCGATCACATCCAGATCAGTTTCCAGGCCAGCGACGAGCAAGTGAACAACCTGCTCGCCGGCTCGAAAAAGGCCTTCGCACAAAAGCTGGAAATGGCGCGTGCGGTAAAGGCCCACGGCTACCCGATGGTGCTGAACTTCGTCACCCATCGGCACAACATCGACAAGATCGACCGCATCATCGAGCTGTGCATTGCGCTTGAAGCCGACTTCGTCGAACTCGCCACATGCCAATTCTACGGCTGGGCGCAGCTCAACCGTGTCGGTCTGTTGCCGACCAGGGAACAACTGGTGCGCGCCGAACGCATCACCAACGAGTACCGGGCCAGGCTGGAAGCCGAAGGGCATCCGTGCAAGCTGATTTTCGTCACCCCCGACTACTACGAAGAACGCCCGAAAGCCTGCATGAACGGCTGGGGCAGCATCTTCCTGACCGTCACCCCGGACGGCACCGCCCTGCCCTGCCATGGTGCCCGCCAGATGCCGGTGCAGTTTCCCAACGTGCGCGATCACAGCATGCAGCACATCTGGTATGACTCGTTCGGCTTCAATCGCTTTCGCGGTTACGACTGGATGCCCGAGCCCTGCCGCTCTTGCGACGAGAAAGAAAAAGACTTCGGCGGCTGCCGCTGCCAGGCGTTCATGCTCACCGGCGACGCCAGTAACGCCGACCCGGTGTGCAGCAAATCCGAACATCATGGTGTGATTCTCCAGGCCCGCGAAGAAGCCGAGACCGCCACTCAAACCATCGAACAATTGGCCTTTCGCAATGAACGAAACTCACGCCTCATCGCCAAGGGCTGAGCCTTTCAGCGCCGCCCAGGCCGTCGCCGCCGGAACCGATTTCGCCGAACTGCAGCACGGCGGCCACGGCGTGTTCTGGAATGAATATCGCCCCGAGGACGCCGCGTGCCGAATCTGGCATTGGCGCGATGGCGTGGCGAAACGTCTGACGCCGGACGGCTTCAGCGTGCGTAGCCGCGTGTACGAATATGGCGGTGGTGCATTTTGTCTGACGCCCGACGGGGTGGTTTTCGTCAATGAAGCGGATCAGCAGTTGTACCGACAGGCGCTGGATGGCGAGCCGGTCGCGCTGACGTCGACTGACTGCCGCTACGGCGATCTGCAATTCGCCGCTGGTCGGGTGTTGGCGGTCGAAGAGCAGCAGGATCGGCATCGCCTGGTGGTGATTGATCTGGCGACGGGTACGCGACAGGTGCTGGCCGAGGGTGCGGATTTTTATGCGTCACCAACGCTCAGCCCCGACGGCCAGCGGCTGGCGTGGATCGAATGGAGCCGACCGCATCAGCCGTGGACCTCGACGCGTTTGATGGTCGCGGAAGATGATTTTTCTGCGCCTCGATGTGTTGCCGGCGAGCAGATGGAGGAGTCGATCCAGCAGCCGCGCTTCGACGCGAACGGCCGGCTCTACTGCCTGACGGATCGTCGCGGCTACTGGCAGCCGTGGGGCGAAACGTCTGATGGCTTGCACGCGCTACCGAGCGCCGAGGCCGATCACGCGCCGGCGCCGTGGCAGCTTGGCGGCTGCACCTGGTTACCTGTCGGCGATCAGATTTTAGCCAGTTGGAGCGAGGGTGGTTTCGGTCGCCTGCGCCTCGGCGATGAGGATTTCAGCGGCGACTACAGCCGCTTCCGCCACTTGGCGATAGATCAACAATTCATCTATTGCATTGCCGCATCGCCGGTCAGCCCGTCGGCAGTGATTGCCATCGATCGTGTCTCTCACGCAGTGAAAGTCCTCGCTGGCGGCGTGGCGCCATTGCCCGCCGAACGCATCAGCCGTCCGCAAACCTTGCGCTATCCAAGCGGCTCAGGCGAGGCGCACGGTTTCTTTTATCCGGCCATGAACGGTGAAGCGAAACCGCCGCTGGTGGTGTTCATCCACGGCGGCCCAACTTCAGCGTGCTATCCAATGCTCGACCCACGCATCCAGTACTGGACGCAGCGCGGCTTTGCCGTCGCCGACCTCAACTATCGCGGCAGCAGTGGCTATGGCCGCGAATATCGGCAGGCGCTGCATCTGCGCTGGGGCGAGGTGGATGTCGAGGATGCCTGCGAAGTGGTGGGTTATCTCGCTGGCCAAGGTTTGATCGATGGCGACCGAGCGTTCATTCGCGGCGGCAGCGCGGGCGGGTACACGACACTGTGCGCATTGGCGTTCAGGCAGGTTTTCCGCGCTGGTGCCAGCCTCTACGGTGTCAGCGATCCGGTCGCACTGGCCCGGGCCACGCACAAGTTCGAGGGTGATTACCTGGACTGGCTGATCGGCGATCCGGAGCTGAATGCCGAACGCTATGCCGCCCGCACGCCGTTGCTGCACGCAGACAATATCCGCGTGCCAGTGATCTTCTTTCAGGGTGAACTGGACGCGGTGGTCGTGCCGCAACAGACCCGTGACATGGTCGCGGCGCTGGAGCACAACGGCATTCCGGTCGAAGCGCATTACTACTCCGACGAGCGCCACGGCTTTCGTCGGGCGGCCAACCAGGCGCATGCATTGGAGCAGGAGTGGACGTTTTATCGGCGGGTGATGGGGCTGGTTGACTGAAAACCGTGTCGCCCCGTTCGCGAGCAGGCTCGCTCCCACAGAGGACTTGTGTACACCACAGATCCAGTGTGGGAGCGAGCCTGCTCGCGAAAGCTATCTAATAGACGCTACCGGACTCAACGCTTGGCGATGATATACACCGCATGCACGATCCCCGGAATGTAGCCGCACAACGTCAGCAGAATGTTCAGCCAGAACGCCCCGCCAAACCCGACCTGCAGAAACACGCCCAGTGGCGGCAACAGAATAGCGATGATGATGCGAATGAAATCCATGGGGCAGCTCCTGAATGGGGGTTGGCTCACTTGAGCCATACAAGCTAATCGACACGCGCCGTTCGTCAGGGTTCATTACGCTTGCTATTTGATCGCCAGCATCGCAAAAAAACGCCCCACGCCAAAAGATTCAGGCGTGGGGCGTGCGTTATACCGCGAGACGGTTCAGGTGATCGGTTGGGGCAGCTCGGCTCAGACGGCAATGCCTTTGCGGCAGTGCACTTGGGCGGTGCGCATCCGGGAGAAGGCGCGGCCCAGGCGCAGAAGCATTTCGTCAATATTGGCTTTGCTGACAGTGAGGGCCGGGGTGAATCGCAGGCAGTCAGGCTGCACGGCGTTCAGTATCAGGCCTTCGTGCAGTGCGGCGTGAACGACGGCGTCGGCGCATTCGTCGGACAGCGTCAGGCCATGGAACAGGCCTTGGCCGCGCAACTCGCCGTGGCCGTAGCGATACGCCAGTCGCGCCAGACCTTCGCGCAAGTGCTGGCCGTTGTCGTTGACCTGCTGGAGGAAGCTGCGGTCATGGATGCTGTCGAGCACCACCAGACCGGCCGCCGTCATTAGTGCATTACCGTGATGAGTGCCGCCCAATTCGCCAACGCCGAAACAGCAGGCCGTGCCCCGCGCCAGCAAAGCCGCCAATGGCAAGCCGCCGCCAAGGCCTTTGCCGAGCACGACGATATCGGCGCGAATGCCGTAGGACTGTTCGGCGAGCAAAGTGCCGCAGCGGCCGATGCCGGTCTGCACTTCGTCGAGAATCAGCAGAATGCCCAGTTCACGACACAGTCGCTCGACGCCTTTGAGATAGTGCTCGGTTGCGGGAATGACCCCGGCATCGCTCTGGATCGGCTCCAGCATGATTGCTACGGTTTGCGCGTCGACCGCCGCATGCAGCGCCGGCAAGTCGTTGAATGGCACCTGATCAATCGTCGGCAGACTGCGGCCATGGCAACCCTGCTGGGCGACGATGATCCGCGAAGCCCCGCTGCGATGCAGTTGCCCCCATTTGCGCGCCAGTTTGATCGCCGCCTCACAGGCCTCGCTGCCACTGTTGAGCAGGTACGCCTGATCGCTGGACGTGCTGGCGCACAAGCGTTCGGCGAGGCTGAGCATGCCGCGATTATGCAGGTTAAAGCCTGGGTTGATCAGCGCCTGAGCCTGATTGGCGATGGCTTTGACCAACGCCGTGGGGCTGTGGCCAAGGCTGTTGGCGCCGCCGGCCTGGGAAAAGTCCAGGTAGGCGCGATCATTGCTGTCCCACAGCCATGAGCCCTGGCCCCGAACGAACACTTGATGCGGTCGCTCAACACTGGGCATCAGGCGTTGGGCATTGAGGTGGTCGGTCATAGCGGATGGCCCCGCCTCGAAGGTGAGGTAGTCCAGACTCGGCGTCTGGCGCCGCAAACTGAACAGATTCATGCGAAAAAACCTCGCTTGAGGTTTTTTGAACTGCCTATGTAAGCACTAACGAAGCAAATGGAATTCATCACGCTTTCTGGCCCTGTAAGCCTTGTGAATGCGGTTAGACTAGGCGCGCAAACGGCTTCAGGCCATTTCGATTTCCCAGCCATTTCGATAAGCGCTACTTATGGATTTCAAACAACTGCGTTATTTCGTCGCGGTCTACGAAGAAGGCCATGTCGGCCGTGCGGCTGAGCGCTTGTCGATCTCGCAACCGGCGCTGTCGCAACAGATCCGTCAGTTGGAGCAGAATCTCGACGTCACCCTGTTCGAACGCAGCAGTAAACGCCTGCTGCCGACTCTCGCTGCGCATACGCTGTACAACCACGCATTGCCATTGCTCGACGGCTTGCAGCGGGCGCGCGAGGCGCTGGGTAATTTCAAGGGGCAGGCGTTGCGCACCCTGGCGATCGGTGTGCTGCAAACGGTGCACACCAGCCTCGTGCCGCAAATGCTCGAACGTGTGCGCAAGGCGCAGCCGCATCTGGTGGTGCAGATCTATGAACTTACGGGGCTGGAAATCGAGCGGCGTCTGCTCAATGGTTCGCTGGACATCGGTATCAGCTATCTGCCACCGCGCCAACCCGGTCTGCACGGCGTGTTGCTGTATGAAGACGAACTGACGCTGGTCATCCCGGCCGACCATCCATTGCGCGAGTTCAAGAAAGTCTCGATGCGCCAGGCCGCTGAGTTGCCAATGTTGCTGCTCGGCGAAGAATTCCAGATCCGGCAGATCTGGCAGGCACAACTGACCAGCCTCGGACGACGCCCGCAGGTGCAGGCCGAGTTGAACAATATGCTGGGGATTCTCGACAGCCTGCCGCACACCAAACTGGCGACAGTGTTACCGGGACGTTCGCAAAAGGAATACGACGATGGAGATTTGCTGTGGAAACCGCTGAGCGAACCGCGCGTGCCGTTGAAAGTCGGCCTGGTGTGCCGCGATGTACAACGCCAGCAGGCCTCGTTGGCATTGCTGCGGACATTGCTTGAAGAGGTGATCAATCGCGAAGTGAAGCCGCCCCTCGATCCGCTCGCCTGAAACTTTTCTTCAGGCAAAAGAAAACCCCGCCGAAGCGGGGCTTTGCAGACTGTTTCCCTGACATCCATTTCACTCCGCCACCCTGGCAGAATCCTACGTGTCCGTGTTGTTTACTTTGCGCTTCCTGCGCGACGTCCATGAAATGTAGATTAGCCGTGGATCCAATGTACGGATATGGGAGAACAGCAGCACGTCACGTAAGCAAATGCTTACATGATGTCTACATGATCAAAACTGTGCCGCATCCAGCAGGAACAGCGACTCGCTACCGGCTCTGACTGACGCGCTCAACGAGTGGATACGCGGCAGCAAACGGGCGAAATAGAAGCGCGCGGTGCCCAGCTTGCTCGCATAGAAATCATCTTGCGCCTCCTTGCCCAGCGAGGCTTTGGCCATCAACGCCCACATGTAGGCGTAGGCCGTGTAGCCGAACGCTTGCAAATATTCGACCGAGGCCGCGCCAATTTCGTTCGGATTGTTTTTCGCCCGGTCCAGCAGCCACGCGGTCAGCTCGTCGAGGGTGTCGACGGCATCGTTCAGCGGCTTGGTGAACTCGCCCAGATCGGCGCTGGCGGTGGCGGTGAAATGGCGGATCTCGTCAGCGAACAGCTGGTAGAACGCGCCGCCACTGCCAACGATCTTGCGCCCGACCAGGTCCAGCGCCTGAATGCCATTGGTGCCTTCGTAGATCTGAGTGATGCGCACGTCACGCACCAGTTGCTCCTGGCCCCACTCGCGGATGTAACCGTGGCCGCCGAAAATTTGCTGGCCATGGACGGTGGTTTCCAGACCCAGGTCGGTCAGAAAGGCTTTCGCTACCGGCGTCAGCAGCGCCACCAGATCTTCTGCGCGCTTGCGGGTGGTCGCGTCTTCGCTGAACTTGGCGGTGTCGAGTTGCATCGCCACATAAGTGGAGAACGCACGGCCGCCTTCGTTCGAGGCTTTCATGGTCAGCAGCATGCGCCGCACGTCCGGATGAACGATGATCGGGTCAGCGACTTTGTCCTTGTTCTGCGCGCCGGTCGGCGAACGGCTCTGCAGACGATCGCGCGCATACTCGACGGCGTTCTGGTAAGAGCGCTCGCCGGTGGCCAGGCCTTGAATACCAACGCCCAGACGCTCGTAGTTCATCATGGTGAACATCGCGGCCAGGCCTTTGTTCGGCTCGCCGACCAGATAGCCAACAGCCTCGTCGAAGTTCATCACGCAGGTCGCCGAAGCCTGGATGCCCATCTTGTGTTCGATCGAACCGCAGTTGGCCGGGTTGCGTGCGCCGAGGCTGCCGTCGGCATTGACCATGAACTTTGGCACCAGGAACAGCGAAATGCCTTTTGGACCGGCCGGCGCGTCCGGCAGCTTGGCCAGTACCAGATGAATGATGTTCTCGGTGAGGTCGTGCTCGCCGCCAGTGATGAAGATCTTGGTGCCGCTGACCTTGTAGGAACCATCGGCCTGAGGTTCGGCTTTGGTGCGAATAATGCCCAGATCAGTGCCGGCATGCGGCTCGGTCAGGCACATGGAGCCGGCCCAGATGCCGGCGTACATGTTCGGCAGGTACGCAGCTTTCAGTTCTTCGCTGGCGTGGGCATTGATCGACAGGCAGGCGCCAGCAGTCAGCATCGGGTACAGACCGAACGCTAGGCTGGCGGAGTTGACCATTTCTTCGACCTGCGCCGACACGGCTTTGGGCATGCCCATGCCGCCGTAGGCCGGATCGCCGCCAACGCCGACCCAGCCGCCTTCGGCATAAGTCTGATAGGCCCGTGGGAAACCGGCCGGCGTGGTGACCGCACCGTCCGCCCAATGGCAACCTTGCTCGTCAGCGGCACGGCTCAGCGGCGCGATGCTTTTGCTGGTGACCTTGCCGGCCTCTTCGAGAATCGCTTCAACGGTTTCGGCGTCGACGGTCTCGGCCAGCGCCGGCAGCTCGGCCCAGAGTTTGGCGACCTCGAACACTTCATTGAGGACGAAGCGCATATCGCGCAGCGGCGCTTTGTAGTCAGCCATGGCAAACCTCGCAAGATCTAAACAGGTGGTTCGTGGAATGATGTTTTCGTTGATCCGGAGTGTACCTCAACAACTTTTGCGACACATAGGGTCAACCGGTGACTGATTTGTTATTTTTAGTCACCGACAAAAGATCGCAGCCCCGCCACCCCCAAATCCCATGTAGGAGCTGCCGAAGGCTGCGATCTTTTGATCTTCCTTAAAGCGCAAACACCTCCGCCGGCAACTTCATCAAACACTCACTCCCCGCCTCTATAGCCGCCCGATGCGCCGCCGTACGTGGCAACAGTCGCTTGAAGTAAAACTCGCACGTCGCCAATTTCCCCCGCAGGTAATCCGCCTCACCCTCGCCCGCCTCCAGCTGTGCCTGGGCCACCAATGCCATGCGCAGCCACAGGTAGCCCAGGATGATGTAACCGCTGTACATCAGATAATCCACCGACGCAGCGCCGACTTCATCCGGGTTCTTCATGGCGGCCATGCCGACCTTCATGGTCACGTCGCCCCACTGTTGATTGAGCCCATTGAGTTGCGCCACGAAGCTACCCAATTGCGCATGTTCGGCGTTTGCTGCGCAGAACTTGTGGACGATTTTGGTAAAGCCGCGCAGCAGCTTGCCCTGACTGCCCAGCACCTTGCGCCCGAGCAGGTCGAGCGCCTGAATGCCGTTGGTGCCCTCGTAGATCGGCGCAATCCGGCAATCGCGCACCAGTTGCTCCATGCCCCACTCACGAATGAATCCGTGGCCGCCGAACACCTGCATGCCGTGGTTGGTCACTTCCAGCCCGGTGTCGGTCATGAACGCCTTGCAGATCGGCGTGAGGAACGCCAACAGGTCCTCGGCTTCCTGACGCGCCTCGGCATCGCTGCTCAGATGCGCGACATCGAGCATCTGCGCAGTGAAATAGGTCAGCGCGCGGTTGCCTTCATTGAAGGCTTTCATGGTCAGCAACATACGCCGCACATCGGGGTGGACGATGATCGGATCGGCAGGTTTTTCCGGGGCCTTGGCACCGGTCAGCGCGCGCATTTGCAGGCGGTCGTTGGCGTACTTGATCGCACCCTGAAAACTCGCCTCGCCCAGACACAGCCCCTGCATACCGGTACCGAGCCGTGCGTGGTTCATCATGGTGAACATGCAGTTGAGGCCCTTGTTCGGCTCGCCGATCAGGTAACCGGTGGCGGCATCGAAGTTCAGCACGCAGGTGGCCGAAGCCTTGATACCCATCTTGTGCTCGATCGAACCACAGGACACGCCGTTGCGCTCACCCGCTTCGCCTGCTGCATCGGGCAGGAACTTGGGCACGATAAACAGAGAAATGCCCTTGGTTCCAGCCGGTGCATCCGGCAGCTTGGCCAGCACCAGATGGATGATGTTGTCGCTCAGGTCATGCTCGCCGGCAGAAATGAAAATCTTGCTGCCGGTGATCGCGTAGCTGCCGTCGGCCCGGGGCACCGCGCGGGTCTTGATGATGCCCAGATCGGTACCGCAGTGGGCTTCGGTCAGGCACATAGTGCCAGTCCACTGGCCAGCGGTGAGTTTGCTCAGGTAGGTGTCTTTCTGCTCGGCGGTACCGTGGGCGTGGATCGCCGACATCGCGCCGTGAGTGAGGCCCGGGTACATGCCCCAGGACGTGTTGCTGGAGCCGACCATTTCGCTGATCACCAGCCCCAGCGAACTCGGCAAACCTTGGCCACCGTAAGCCGGATCGGCCGCCAACCCGTGCCAGCCGCCCTCGACATATTGTGCGAAGGCCTGCTTGAAGCCTGTAGGCGTTGTCACCACGCCGTTGTCGAAATGGCAGCCCTCTTCGTCGCCGCTGCGATTGAGCGGTGCCAGAACGTTCTCGCAGAACTTCGCGCCTTCTTCGAGGATCGCGCTGATCATGTCCGGGCTGGCGTCATGCGCGCCGAGATTGGCGTAGCTGGTATGGAAGTCGAAGACGTGATCGATCAGAAAGCGCATGTCGCGCAGGGGAGCTTTGTACTCAGGCATGGTGGCTTCTCCGTCAGCAGATTTCTCCAACCTACTGCCGGCCACCACGCGCGACAATCATCGTGCAGGCGCTGAATGCGCCGTCATCACTCAACCCGCAGCAGTGTCCATGCGCACCGCGCCACGGCGGTTCTGCCCGAACGCCATGACGCAGTTACGCCCGGCGCCCTTGGCGCTGTACAACGCCTGGTCGGCGGACTTGAGCACTTCTTCAGGGGTGCGCTGCTCGACGCGTTCGGCGACGCCGATACTCACCGTCACCGACACCGCCGAAGCCCCGGAACCGCTACGGCGCTGGCGACCTTGCTGATCATCCTGCGGGCGGTTTTCCTGGTTGCGTAGCTGAATGCTGTAGGACGCAATCGATTCGCGGATCACTTCCAGGTGTGGCATGCACTCCTCAAGGGTTTTGCCTGCGAAGACCAAGGCAAATTCCTCGCCACCGTAGCGATACGCCCTACCGCCACCGCTGATTTTCGATAGTTTGCTGGCGACCAGACGCAAAACCTGATCACCGACATCGTGGCCGTGGGTGTCGTTGAATTTCTTGAAGTGATCGACGTCGCTCATCGCCAGCACGTAGTTGCGCCCCAGGCGCTGCATGCGTTCGTTGAGCGCGCGTCGTCCCGGCAGACCGGTGAGCTCGTCGCGGAAGGCCATTTGATAGGCCTCATGCGCAACCGCCGCAGCGATCATCAGCATCACCTGGCTGCACATGATGTTCAGGGTGAACGGCAGAATGAAGGTCTTCGGCAACATCCAGAACACCCCGAGCAAGCCGACCAGTTGCGCCGCGTGCAGCGGGCGCGGGTTGCGCCAGTATTGCCAGGCCAGAAGCAGGAAGGCCGAGATGAAAACCGGGTAGGACAACTGGATGAGACTCATCCACGCGCCGTGCAGCGCCGGCCAGCGGATCTCCGACAACCACAGCAGCAGCGCCTGTGGGTAACTTTGTTCCAGCCCTAGCGCCACGCTGCCAAACGCTAGCAGCACAGCGAACCGGGCAACCATGTCCTGAAACAGATGGGTACGTTCCTGCCATGCGGCGAATAATCCGAACAACAGCGGCAGCAGCAGGCAGACCAGATGAAACACCACCGCAGCGTCTTCGCGAACCTTGCCGTTGTCGCGGTAGAAATCGGTCTGGGTATCAAGCAGAAAGTAGGCGATGTACACCGTGAGCATCAGAAACAGTTCGCGCTGCCGTCGGTACACCGCGCAATACGCCCCGCCGAGGAGCAGAACCAATGTCGGCAGAACGTTGAACAGCGACGTGAAAAACACGCTGAGGTCTTTGACGTACGCAGCCGCCAACCCCGCAAGCAATAACAGCAGTGATGGCAGGAAATGGCTGAAACGTACAGCGGAAGAACGCGGCAAGGGTAAGCTCCGACCCGTCATAGCAAAGAGATGGCATTGTGCCTGCAAAGTGCGGCCAAGCCCACACAATGTGATCCAGATCACACATGGTCTCTGTAACGGCCGCAAGCTCGACTATCTGAGCCATCCGCTAACAAAAAAACCGCTGCCCCCTAACGGGAGCAGCGGTTTTCGTCAGACTGCGTTAAGGCTTAGTAGCCCAGCGCGAAGTCCTCTTCTTTCATGTCCATCAGGTTGCCAGCGCCCGACAGCATAGTGGCCACGTGCGTGCGGGTACGCGGCAGGATGCGCTGGAAGTAGAAGCGCGCGGTTTGCAGCTTGGCGGTGTAGAACGCCTCGTCGCTGGTGCCGGCGGCCAGTTTTTCCGCAGCCAGGCGTGCCATGTCTGCCCAGAAGTAGGCCAGGCAGGCATAACCGGAGTACATCAGGTAGTCCACGGAGGCCGCGCCGACTTCCTCGCGATCTTTCATGGCAGCCATACCGACCTTCATCGTCAGCTCGCCCCATTCCTTGTTCAGTGCAGCCAGCGGCGCGACGAATTCCTGAACGGCTTCGTTGCCTTCGTTGGTCTGGCAGAACTTGTGGACGATCTTGGTGAAGCCTTTCAGAGCCTCGCCTTGAGTCATCAGCACTTTGCGGCCGAGCAGGTCGAGGGCCTGGATGCCGGTGGTGCCTTCGTACAGCATCGAAATGCGGCTGTCGCGAACGTTCTGCTCCATGCCCCACTCGGCGATGAAGCCGTGGCCGCCGTAGATCTGCACGCCGTGGTTAGCCGCTTCAAAACCGACTTCGGTCATGAACGCTTTGGCGATCGGGGTCATGAACGCCAGCAGTGCGTCGGCCTTCTTCTTCTCTTCTTCATCGACGCCGTATTTGACGATGTCGACCTGCTTCGCAGTGAAGTAGACCATCGCGCGGTTGCCTTCGGCGAACGCTTTCATGGTCAACAGCATACGGCGCACGTCAGGGTGGACGATGATCGGGTCAGCGGCTTTGTCCGGCGCTTTCGGGCCAGTCAGCGAGCGCATTTGCAGGCGATCGCGAGCGTATTTCAGACCGCCCTGGAAGCCGATTTCGGCGTGAGCCAGACCTTGCAGCGCGGTGCCCAGGCGAGCGGTGTTCATAAAGGTGAACATGCAGTTCAGACCTTTGTTCGCCGGGCCGATCAGGTAACCGGTGGCGCCGTCGAAGTTCATCACGCAAGTGGCGTTGCCATGGATGCCCATCTTGTGTTCCAGCGAACCGCAGCTCACGGCATTGCGCGCGCCAATGGTGCCATCGGCGTTTGGCAGGAACTTTGGAACGATGAACAGCGAGATGCCTTTGGTGCCAGCCGGTGCATCCGGCAGACGGGCCAGTACGATGTGGACGATGTTGTCGGCCATGTCGTGCTCGCCGGCCGAGATGAAGATCTTGGTGCCGGAAACTTTGTAGGAACCGTCGGCCTGAGGCTCGGCCTTGGTACGCAGCATGCCCAGATCGGTGCCGCAGTGCGGTTCGGTCAGGCACATGGTGCCGGTCCATTCGCCGGAGACCAGTTTGGTCAGATAGGCTTCCTGCTGCTCAGGGGTGCCGTGCTCGGAGATGGTGTTCATCGCGCCGTGCGACAGGCCTGGGTACATGCCCCACGACCAGTTGGCTTCGCCGACCATTTCGCTCACTGCCAGGCCCAGCGACTCAGGCAGACCCTGACCACCATGCTCAACGTCGTGCGCCAGGCTTGGCCAGCCGCCTTCGACGAATTGCTTGTACGCCTCTTTGAAGCCAGTCGGGGTTTTCACGCCGGATTCGCTCCAGGTGCAACCTTCCAGATCGCCCACGCGGTTCAGCGGCGCCAGTACCTGCTCACAAAACTTGGCGCCTTCCTCGAGGATGGCGTCAACCATGTCCGGCGTGGCATCTGCGCACGCTGGCAGGCTCTGATAGTGCGCTTCGTAGCCGAGCAGCTCGTCACGAACGAAGCGAATATCACGCAAGGGGGCCTTGTAGTCAGGCATAGCGATAAACCTCTGCTGATGTAACCGGGAATGAACGACCGTGTTGAGTTGTTGTGACGGTCAAACAGTTGTTTGAAACATACGTTTACGCCGAAATCTTGTCAAGCGTCGTTCTTTTGCCGTTCGTCATCACCTTTCTCAAATGCCAGAGACAACAAATCGCCGCGACTTCATACAAGCCACGGGCGTTTGAGAAAAGATTAGTTGAGCAAGAAGGACTTAAACGCAAAACGCCGCGACAATGCGCGGCGTTTCAGTGTTTCCAACAAATTCAATCAGGCAAAGGTGTCAATGATTGTCCCCAGCACCTCGTCGGACGCCTTGGCCGCCTTCACACCCAGCTCTGCCTGGATCTTGCCCTGCGACAACTCGACGATATTGCTCGTCAGATCCGATTCTTGCGCGCGATCCACGCCGCGCAAGCGATTGACCTGCACTTCAGACGACTGGCTGGTCACCGAACGCTCGATGGTGTTGTTGGCGATCTGACTGGCCGCCTGATCGACGCGGTTCTGCCCGGACTGAATCGAACTCAGGCCCGCATAAAAAGCTGTGTTGCCGGAGATTTCCATAGTCACTCTCGTCCCTGCAAAGGATCAATGGTCGTCATTGAAGCAGACGCGCCAGCAAAACACCCGTCAAAAACACTAATGGCACAGTGCCTGTTCATAGTGAGAAACTTAATCGAGCAAATCCAGTTGCAAATGCTCGGCCACCGCTTCGGCGCTCAACGCTTTGAGTTTCGGCACCCGGCCCAGGCACGGCGCGGGTATGCGCTCGGCCAGGGTCGCAAGATTTTCCTCCAGGCGCGAAGTCTTCGGATCGATAATGTTTGCCACCCAACCCGCCAACTGCAGACCATCCCGGGCGATCGCCTCGGCGGTCAGCAACGCGTGGCTGATACAGCCCAACCGTACGCCCACCACCAGAATCACCGGCAGCTTCAGTGCAATCGCCAGGTCCGAGAGGTTGTCCTGATCTGCCAGCGGCACCCGCCAGCCACCGGCACCTTCGATCAGGGTGAAATCGGCGTTCATCGCCAGAATTCCGCGCATCGGCGCCAGCAGCGATTGCACCGTCAGCGCCACACCCGCTTCGCGCGCCGCCAGGTGCGGAGCGATCGCTGGCTCGAACGCCACCGGATTGACCTGTTGATAAGTCAGCGGCAATGAACACTCGGCCAACAGCGCCAAGGCATCGGAGTTACGCAAGCCTTTGGGTGTGACGTCGCACCCGGAAGCCACCGGTTTGCCCGCCGCTGTGCTCAAGCCTGCCGACCGCGCCGCATGGAGCAATCCGGCAGCGACGGCGGTCTTGCCGACATCGGTGTCGGTACCGGTGATGAAATAGGCTGCGCTCATAGAGGTTTCTCCAACACGGCGTACACCACCTGATACGTTGCGGGCAGCCCCGACGCCTGACGGAAGCGCTCGTACGCGTCGATCAGCCCAAGAATCCGCGCCCGTCCGGTCAAACCACCCGGCCGGCCAGGATTCAGATTGTGCGCGCCCAGCGCTTTCAACTCATGGGTCAGGCTGCGCACATCCCGGTAATGCAACACGTGCGGTAGATTTTCCAGACACACTGTGCGCATGCCACTGCCAACGCATAACTGCTCATAACGGGCGAAGTCACGGAAGCGATTGACGTGCACCAGCCCGTCGACCTGCTGCCAACTTTCACGCAACTCGAACAACGTTCCTGTACACAGACTAGCAAAGGCAAAAATTCCGCCCGGTTTCAGCACGCGCAAGGCTTCGCTGAGCACCGCCTCGAAGTCGCCGCACCACTGCACCGCGAGACTGGAGAAAATCAGATCGAAGCTAGCATCCTGCAACGGCAGCCTTTCGGCATCGCCAGCAATGAAATGCTCAGCGCCACCCAGCGGCCGTGCGTGATCAAGCATACCCTCGGCGATGTCCAGCGCGACACCGCTGCCCTGGGTGAAACGCGAGGCCAGCGCCCGGGTGAAATAGCCAGTGCCGCAACCGAGATCAAGCCAACGCGACGGCGTGAAACTCGCAGGCAAGCGCTCAAGCAACTGCGTGCCGACGTCACGCTGAAACTCGGCGACGCTGTCGTAACTGGCCGCAGCACGAGAAAAAGACGCCGCCACCTGGCGCTTGTCGGGCAAGCCCCCAGGCAGCACAAGGGACAGATCATTCATCAGCGCACTCATGTAGAAACGCCTGGATCGCGCCCGCGATTCCGTGCGGGTCCTCCAGCAGAAAAGCATGGCTGGCCTGTTCGATCAGACCAATTTCGATATCCGGCAGCAGCGCAAACAACGCGCCCGCCGCCTCCGCCGGGACCAGCGCGTCCTGTCCGCCGAACAGATGAAACTGCGGGCCGCGAAACCCCTGCAACGCCTGGCGCGTATCCAGTTGCGCGAGCAGCTCCAGTCCCGCCATCAGCGCAGTCGGTGCGGCTGCCGGTGCACCACCGAGCAGCAACCGCGACAAGCCGCGCGGGTCTGACGAACCTTGCGCACATAACAAGGCGAAGCGCTTGAGCGTGGTACGCGGATCGGCCTGGCAACCGGCAAGAAATGCATCGAAAGTCTCGCCGGGCATCGCGGTCGGCCATTGCTCATGAGCGACAAACGCAGGGTTGCTCGCCAGCGTCAGCACCCCGCAGCACGCCTCGCCGCGTCGTGCCGCCAACTCAGAGGCGAGCATGCCACCCAGCGACCAGCCACCGAGCCAGACTTCCTGTGGAATGCGCGCATCGAGTTCGTCGAGCCAGTCTTCAAGGTCAGCGGAGGCCAGCTCCGGCAGCGGTTCGATTTCGACCTGCAGATGTTCGTCGAGACCACGCAAGGCTGCCGCCAGCGGTTCCAGCGGCGACACGCCGAGGCCCCAGCCGGGCAGCAGAATCAGACGATTACGCATGGCTTGGCTCCAACGACAATAGGGCGAAACAATCTGCCAATCCTTCCAGCAACTGTTGCACTTGCGCTTCGCTGTGGGCGGCGGTCAGCGTGACGCGCAGTCGCGCGCTGCCGGCCGGCACGGTCGGTGGGCGAATCGCAGTGACCATCAGCCCGCGCTCGCGCAGCATCTGCGACAGCCGCACCGCGCGGCCGGCATCGCCGATCATGATCGGCTGAATCGGCGTGAAGCTGTCCATCAGCTCCAGCCCGATTTGCTCTGCGCCGTGGCGGAACTGGCGAATCAGCGTCTGCAAGTGTTCACGGCGCCAGTGTTCGCTGCGCAGCAATTCGAGGCTTTTCAACGTCGCGCAGGCCAGCGCCGGTGGTTGGCTGGTGGTGTAGATATACGGGCGGGCGAACTGGATCAGGCTTTCGATCAACTCTTCGCTGCCGGCGACAAAGGCCCCGGCGGTGCCGAAGGCTTTGCCGAGGGTGCCGACCAGCACCGGCACATCGTCCTGGCTCAGGCCGAAATGCTCGACGATGCCGCCACCGTTGGCGCCCAGCGGGCCGAAGCCGTGGGCATCGTCAACCATCAGCCACGCGCCTTTGGCCTTGGCCGCGCGGGCCAGCGCTGGCAGGTCGGCGATGTCACCGTCCATGCTGAATACGCCATCGGTCACCACCAGTGTGTTGCCAGTGGCTTTCTCCAGGCGCTTGGCCAGACTCTCGGCATCGTTGTGCAGATAGCGATTGAAACGCGCGCCGGACAACAGGCCCGCGTCCAGCAAAGAAGCGTGATTGAGCCGGTCTTCCAGCACCGTGTCGCCCTGCCCGACCAGCGCCGTGACCGCGCCGAGGTTGGCCATGTAGCCGGTGGTGAACAGCAGCGCACGTGGGCGTCCGGTCAGATCGGCGAGTGCTTCTTCCAGCGCGTGATGCGGGCTGCTGTGGCCGATCACCAGATGCGACGCCCCACCGCCGACACCCCAGCGCTCGGCCCCCGCGCGCCAGGCTTCGATCACCTGCGGATGATTGGCCAGGCCCAGATAGTCGTTATTGCAGAACGCCAGCAGCGGTTGGCCGTCGACTACCACCTGCGGGCCTTGCGGCGATTCGAGCAGCGGGCGCTGCCGATAGAGGTTGTCGGCACGGCGAGCAGCAAGGCGTGCGGCGAGATCGAAAGACATGCAGGCCTCGATTTTCAAATGACACAGATCCCCTGTGGGAGCGAGCCTGCTCGCGATTGGGCGTCACATCCAGCATGGATGTTGGCGGCCCAACCGCTTTCGCGAGCAGGCTCGCTCCCACAGGGGTTTTGCATTCCTTCAGAGCAATCCGCGCGGTTTATTACACCGCAGCGTTGTAGAACTGCTCGCTACTCTTCTGCTCCACCAGTGCCTGCTCAATCGCAGCCTGGTGAACCTCATCGGAATGCTCTTCACGGGCCTCCGGCTGGATACCGAGGCGCGCGAACAGTTGCATGTCCTTGTCCGCCTGCGGGTTGGCGGTCGTAAGCAATTTGTCGCCGTAGAAAATCGAGTTGGCGCCGGCGAAAAATGCCAGGGCCTGCATCTGCTCGTTCATCGCTTCGCGGCCGGCGGACAGGCGCACGTGGGATTGCGGCATAAGGATGCGTGCCACGGCGAGCATGCGGATGAAGTCGAACGGGTCGATGTCCTCGGCGTTTTCCAGCGGCGTGCCGGCGACTTTCACCAGCATGTTGATCGGCACCGATTCCGGGTGCTCGGGCAGGTTGGCCAACTGGATCAGCAGATTGGCGCGATCGTCCAGCGATTCGCCCATACCAAGAATGCCGCCGGAGCAGATTTTCATCCCCGATTCACGCACGTAGGCCAGCGTCTGCAGACGCTCGCTGTAAGTGCGGGTGGTGATGATGCTGCCGTAGAACTCCGGCGAGGTGTCGAGGTTGTGGTTGTAGTAATCGAGACCGGCCTTGGCCAGCGCCTCGGTCTGCTCCTGATCGAGACGGCCGAGGGTCATGCAGGTTTCCAGACCCAACGCTTTCACCCCTTCAACCATCTTCAACACATACGGCATGTCTTTGGCCGACGGATGTTTCCACGCCGCGCCCATGCAGAATCTCGTCGAACCAATGGCTTTGGCGCGGGCCGCTTCTTCGAGGACCTTCTGCACTTCCATCAGCTTTTCTTTTTCCAGGCCGGTGTTGTAGTGCCCGGACTGTGGGCAGTACTTGCAGTCTTCGGGACAGGCACCGGTCTTGATCGACAGCAGCGTCGAAACTTGCACACGGTTGGCGTTGAAATGTGCGCGATGCACCGTTTGCGCCTGGAACAGCAAGTCGTTGAATGGCTGTACGAAGAGTGCTTTGACTTCGGCCAGAGACCAATCGTGACGCAGGGTGGCGGTGGTGCTCGCGCTCATGGGCAATTCCTTGGTTATGCTTGGCTGGCGCCGGGGAAACGGAATACCCACAGGCGCTACACGGATGTTCGGCATATTTAAGGAAGAGCGATGCGCTGTCAACCGCAATACCAAGGACAGGTTTACATGTGTTTAAAAAACGTACAGACCTGCTTGCTGTGCGATGAGCCTACAGAAGCACAAATGCCAATGTGCGAGGCCTGCGAAACCGAGCTGCCCTGGCTCGGCAGCCATTGTCAAAGCTGCGCTTTGCCATTGGCGGCGGATGGCCTGACTTGCGGCGAGTGCATGCTAGAGCCTCCGGCCTTCGAACAGGTCGCCGTGCCATGGGTCTATGGCTTCCCGGTGGACAGACTGATTACACGCTTTAAACACAACGCGAAATGGCCGTTTGGTCACCTGCTCGCCGACGTTCTCGGCCAATACCTGCAGCATCGCTTCGCCGAGGAATTGCCGCGCCCCGATGTGTTGCTACCGGTGCCGTTGGCGAATAAACGCCTGCGTCGGCGGGGATTCAATCAAGCGGCGATGCTCGCGCGCTGGTTGAGTGTTTCGCTGGATTTGCCCTGTGAAGAACAGGTGCTGCGGCGAGTCATGGACACCGACGCCCAACAGGATCTGGATGCCAAGGCGCGCAAACGCAATTTGCGCAATGCCTTTGCATTGGCGCTTGGTGCAGAGGTAAGCGACCGCCATTTCGCGCTGGTGGACGACGTACTGACCACTGGAGCAACCGCTCAGGCATTGGCGCGATTGTTGATGGATGCTGGTGCGGCGCGGGTTGATGTGTATTGCCTGGCTCGTACGCCGAAACCAGGCTCTTGAAGACGAGACATAGCCCTGTTGGAGCTGCGGCACGCTGCGATCTTTTGATTGTAAAAAACAAGATCAAAAGATCGCAGCGTGCCGCAGCTCCTACAGAAGACCGTGTTCGGCTTGACTCGTACGTTGCAAGTGGCCAACGTCCCTCTCATCGCCCGAGCCAGAAGCATTCTGATATGTCCCTGCCCACCCTGCTCTCCCAACACATCGTCCGCCGTCCGCAGCGCATTGCCCTGCTGCAACATATCGCCGAGCAGGGTTCGATCACCCGTGCGGCGAAGAGTGCGGGGCTCAGTTACAAGGCTGCGTGGGATGCGATCGATGAGTTGAACAATCTCGCGCAGAAACCTTTGGTCGAGCGCGTGGTGGGCGGCAAGGGTGGTGGCGGCGCCAGACTGTCCAGCGAGGGCGAGCGGGTGCTGCGCCTGTATCAGAAATTGCAGGCTTTGCAGGCGCAGGTCCTGGAAGCGGCGGAAGACGCCAGCGATCTCGACCTGCTCGGGCGGCTGATGCTCAGGACCAGCGCGCGCAATCAACTGCATGGCACGGTCGCGGCCATTCAGGCGCAGGGGCGCAACGATCTGATCCGCCTCGAACTGGCCGAAGGCATTGCTCTGGAGGCACAGATCACCCACGACAGCACCGTGCATCTGGAATTGCAGGTCGGTACCGAAGTCATGGCGCTGATCAAGGCTGGCTGGCTTGATTTGCGCGGTGCCGATCAGGCGACGACGCCTGGGCACAATGTCCTGCACGGCACCATCGAAGCGATTCTCGATGCCGAGGACGGCCCCAGCGAAGTGCGCATTTCCCTGCCCAACGGCCATACACTTTGCGCCTTGGCCGAACCGCTGCACTTGCGCAGCCAGCAACTCGCCGTGGGGTCTGCGGTGCAGGTGCAATGTGCGCCCTCCAACGTGCTGATCGGCACGCCGCTCTGATTCGACCCTGCAACAAAAGCGTCATCGACCCGCATTAAGGTGTTGCCCATAACCAAGCAGGGAGCCTGATGTGAGCCTATTAGAAGAAAACCAATCCACTGATCTGGAAAAAATGGTCGGCCTCAGCCGTCGCGGTTTCATCAGCGCCGGTGCCTTGTGCGGCGCGGCGATGTTCCTCGGCGGCAACCTGTTGAGCCGCAGCGTCATGGCCGCCAGCGTCAGCGCCGGCAACAGCCGCCTGCTCGGTTTCGAAAGCATTCCGGCCGCGACCACCGACGCCATCAGCCTGCCCAAGGGCTACAAGTCTTCGGTGCTGATCAGTTGGGGCCAGCCGTTGCACAAGAACGGCCCGGCCTTCGATCCGAGCGGTAACGGCACCGCTGCCGCACAGGAAGTGCAGTTCGGCGACAACAACGACGGCATGAGCCTGTTTGCCTTCCCGGACGACAAAAACCGCGCCCTGATGGCGATCAACAACGAATACACCAACTATCGCTACCTGTATCCGCATGGCGGCATGCCGCAGTCGGCTGAAGATGTGCGCAAGGCATTGGCCTGCGAAGGCGTGTCGGTGATCGAAGTGCAGCGCAAGAACGGTCAGTGGCAATTCGTCCAGGGCTCGCGCTACAACCGTCGGATTCACGGTAACTCGCCGCTGCGCATCAGCGGTCCGGCCCGCGGCCACGACTTGATGAAAACCGCTGCCGACAAGCACGGCAAGAAAGTTCTCGGCACCTTCCAGAACTGCGCCAACGGCAAGACGCCGTGGGGCACCTACCTGACGTGCGAAGAAAACTTCACCGATTGCTTCGGCAGCAGCAACGCCCAGCAGCAGTTTGATGCCGCGCAAAAGCGCTATGGCGTTGTCGCCAGCAGCAAAGACATCAACTGGCACCCGCACGACCCGCGCTTCGACATGGCCAAGAACCCCAACGAGCTCAACCGTCACGGCTGGGTGGTCGAGATCGATCCGTTCGATCCGCAATCGACTCCTGTCAAACGCACCGCGCTGGGCCGCTTCAAGCATGAAAACGCCGCGCTGGCCGAGACCGACGATGGTCGCGCTGTGGTGTACATGGGCGACGACGAGCGTGGTGAGTTCATTTACAAATTCATCAGCCGCGATCGCATCAACCATCGCAATCAGAAGGCCAACCGCGACATCCTCGATCACGGCACCCTGTACGTAGCCAGGTTCGATGCCGGCGACGGCAACCCCGATCACCCGAAAGGCCAAGGCCAGTGGATCGAACTGACCCACGGCAAGAACGGCATCGACGCCAGCAGCGGGTTTGCCGATCAGGCCGAAGTGCTGATCCACGCGCGTCTCGCCGCCAGCGTCGTAGGCGCAACACGCATGGACCGCCCGGAGTGGATCGTCGTCAGCCCCAAGGACGGCCAGGTTTATTGCACCCTGACCAACAACGCCAAACGTGGCGAAGACGGGCAACCGGTGGGCGGGCCGAACCCGCGCGAGAAAAACGTCTACGGGCAGATTCTGCGCTGGCGCACCGACCGCAACGATCACGCTTCGAAGACGTTTGCCTGGGATCTGTTTGTGGTCGCGGGCAACCCGGGCGTGCATGGCGGGACGCCGAAGGGCGGCTCATCCAACATCACCCCGCAGAACATGTTCAACAGCCCCGACGGTCTGGGTTTCGACAAGGCCGGACGTCTGTGGATTCTCACCGACGGCGACTCGAGCAACGCTGGCGACTTCGCCGGCATGGGCAACAATCAGATGCTCTGCGCCGATCCTGCGACCGGTGAAATTCGCCGGTTCATGGTCGGGCCGGTGGGTTGCGAAGTGACCGGGATCAGCTTCTCGCCGGATCAGAAAACCCTGTTTGTCGGGATTCAGCATCCGGGCGAGAACGGCGGTTCGACCTTCCCCGAGCATCTGCCCAACGGCAAGCCAAGGTCCTCGGTGATGGCGATTACCCGCGATGATGGCGGCATCGTCGGCGCCTGATAATCCGCTTTCGCGAGCAGGCTCGCTCCCACAGGGAATCGCATTCCAAGGTGGGAGCGAGCCTGCTCGCGAAGAGGCCCGGGCAGACACCAACACCCTTCGCGCCGCCATCTGCGCTACCATGCCGGGCCGGACGCAGCAGCCTGCTGCGCGCAGGAGTCAGCATGGCCCACCCGTTTGAAACCCTCACCCCCGATCTCGTCCTGGATGCCGTTGAAAGCATCGGTTTCCTCAGCGACGCGCGCATTCTGGCGCTCAACAGCTACGAAAACCGTGTGTATCAGGTCGGCATCGAAGACTCCGAGCCGCTGATTGCCAAGTTCTATCGTCCGCAGCGCTGGACCAACGAGGCCATCCTTGAGGAGCACCAGTTCACCTTCGAACTGGCCGACATCGACATCCCGGTGGTAGCGCCGCTGATCCACAACGGCGAAACCCTGCACGAGCACGCCGGTTTCCGCTTCACCCTGTTCCCGCGCCGTGGGGGCCGCGCGCCGGAGCCGGGCAATCTTGATCAGCTATATCGCCTCGGCCAGTTGCTCGGACGCATGCATGCGGTGGGCGGCACCAAGCCGTTCGAACACCGCGAAGCCCTGGCCGTGCAGAACTTCGGCCATGCCTCGCTGAACACCCTGCTTGAAGGTAATTTCATTCCGAAAAGCCTGCTGCCGGCCTACGAGTCAGTTGCCCGCGACCTGCTCAAACGCGTCGAAGATGTCTACGCCGCCACGCCGCACCAGAACATCCGCATGCACGGTGACTGCCACCCCGGCAACATGATGTGTCGCGACGAGATGTTCCACATCGTCGACCTCGACGATTGCCGCATGGGCCCGGCGGTGCAGGACATCTGGATGATGCTCGCCGGCGATCGCCAGGAATGTCTCGGGCAGTTGTCGGAATTGATGGACGGCTACAACGAATTCCATGATTTCGACCCGCGCGAACTGGCGCTGATCGAACCGTTGCGCGCCCTGCGCCTGATGCACTACAGCGCCTGGCTGGCGCGGCGCTGGGACGACCCGGCATTTCCGCACAGCTTTCCGTGGTTTGGCACGGAACGGTATTGGGGCGATCAGGTGCTGGCATTGCGTGAGCAGTTGGCGGCACTGAATGAAGAACCGCTGAAACTCTTCTGATCAAAGATCAAAAGATCGCAGCCTTCGGCAGCTCCTACCTTGGAATGCATATCCCTGTAGGAGCTGCCGAAGGCTGCGATCTTTTTGCTTTCTGACACGACACATCTATACAACCTCCTTACAATCCTTTCTTTGTCAGCTGCCTGAACAAGGATTCTGCATGCAAGCCGCCAACCCGCGTCGCGGGTACATTCTGGGCCTGAGCGCCTACATTATCTGGGGCCTGTTCCCGATCTATTTCAAAGCCATCGCCGAAGTCCCGGCCGTCGAAATCATCATTCACCGGGTGCTGTGGTCGGCGTTGTTCGGTGCGTTGCTGCTGATGGTGTGGAAACACCCGGGCTGGCTGCGCGAGCTGCTCGACAACCCCAAGCGTCTGGCGATTCTGGCCTTGAGCGGCACGCTGATCGCGGCCAACTGGCTGACTTACGTATGGTCAGTGAACAACGGTCGCATGCTTGAGGCGAGTCTGGGTTATTACATCAATCCGCTGGTCAACGTGTTGTTGGGCATGGTGATTCTCGGTGAGCGGCTGCGACGCATGCAGTGGGTGGCGGTCGGGCTGGCTGCCATCGGCGTGGCACAGCAGGTGTGGCAGGTCGGCAGTCTGCCGTGGGTGTCGCTGGCGCTGGCGCTGACCTTCGGTTTCTACGGTCTGATCCGCAAGCAGGCGCCGGTCAAGGCGCTGCCGGGGCTGGTGGTGGAAACCTGGATGCTGGTGCCGATTGCGATCGCGTGGTTGCTGTTCAATCAGACTGCCACGAGTGTGCAGCCGGCCTTCTGGACCACTTCCGAAGCCTGGTGGCTGGTAGCCGCCGGCCCGGTGACGCTGGTGCCATTGGTGTGTTTCAACGCCGCCACCCGCCACTTGCCCTACACCACCATCGGCTTCCTGCAATACATCGCGCCGACTCTGGTACTGCTGCAAGCGGTGCTGCTGTTTGGCGAGCATTTGTCTTCGAGCACGCTGGTTGCCTTCATGTTTATCTGGGCCGGGTTGGCGGTCTATAGCGTTGATGCGTGGATAAGTTTGCGTCGGCGCGCCTGATCAAAAAACGCACAAACCTCCGCAGGCCACGGTTCTCGTGGCCTGCATCGTTCCTTCCCAAGCTTATCCACAGCGTGATCCCCGCCGTTTGTGCGCAAGTTACTGAATGTTGGCGGTTTTTTGATCAACCTGCGCAAAGCCACGGCGGACGTGGCGTGGCGGTCTGTCTCTACAGGTTATCCACAGGCAGGTGCACGTTAAACCTGAATAACCCTGTTTGCACTTAAACCTCTGTGCGCAACACCAGCTCGACCATCAGATCATCGGCCAGGGTTTCCAGGCGTGCCTGCAACACATCCAGCGACAACGTCAGTGGCACCGCCAGAATCGCCTCAGCGTGAAACAGCGGCTCGCTGCTCATCGGCGCCGGGCGCACTTCGGTCACCAGCCGTTCAAGGTTCACACCCTGCTCGCTCAACAACCGGGTGATGTCACGGACGATGCCGGGCCGATCATTGCCGACCAGTTCCATGGCGATCGGTTTCCACGTGCAGGACTGCTCCACCCCGCTTTCGGCAATCAATACGCGGATGCCATGGGTCGACAGCGCTTGCAGGGCATCGACCAGTTCGTCGTAAGCCTCCGCCGGCACCCCCACGCGCAGAATCCCGGCGAACTGCCCGGCCATGCGTGACATGCGGCTTTCCAGCCAGTTGCCGCCGTGCTCGGCGATGCATTGGGCGATGCGCTCGACCTGCCCGGGCTTGTCCGGGGCGAAAACGGTGAGTACGAGATGGTCCATGGCGCAGCCCTCTTGTCATGACTTTTGTTATCGAAGGGCAAGTATAGGCAAGGGCTGGTTTCGTGTTGAATCGACTGGCCCCTTCGCGAGCAGGCTCGCTTCCACATTTGGAACGCAATCCTCTGCGGGAGCGAGCCTGCTCGCAAATGACAGCACTGGGGATCTGCACGAAAGACAAATCGTGTACAACTTTCGATATTTAACTGGAACAATCCAATGCTTTTTTGAGAACATCCCGTTCCGCGACGTGACCGCAATGCGTCATGAGGTCGCAGAACGACGTAATTAGTCTGATTTTCACAAGCGCAACTCATCATGTAGTATGCCGCAGCGCGCACTACATAACGCTGGATCGATGTCTGCCCAAGGCCCTTCGCAACCCTGAAAGCCCCGTCAGCAAGGCCTCCAAGCCGTTGATTGGTCCTAGCCCAGCCGCCAGCAATGGCATGTACTGGTCGGCAGGTTTGTGGTTTAAATGGCCGGAAGCTTCATTGTTAAATTGACGAGCTGAAAAGCGAAATAGCTGAGCAGAGTGAGGCAAGCAATGACTGAACACGTTCAAGTCGGTGGCCTGCAGGTCGCCAAAGTCCTGTTCGACTTCGTGAACAACGAAGCCATTCCCGGTACCGGCCTCACCGCCGAACAATTCTGGGAAGGTGCCGACAAGGTCATTCACGACCTGGCGCCGAAGAACAAAGCCCTACTCGCCAAACGCGATGACTTCCAGGCGCGCATCGATGCCTGGCATCAGCAGCATGCCGGCCAGGCGCACGATGCCGTGGCCTACAAAGCTTTCCTGCAAGAGATCGGTTATCTGCTGCCAGAAGCGGCTGATTTCCAGGCGACGACGCAAAACGTCGACGATGAAATCGCCCGCACCGCTGGCCCGCAACTGGTCGTGCCGGTGATGAATGCGCGCTTCGCGCTCAACGCCTCGAACGCTCGCTGGGGTTCGCTGTACGACGCCCTCTACGGCACCGACGCGATCAGCGAAGACGGCGGCGCGGAAAAAGGCAAAGGCTACAACAAGGTGCGTGGCGACAAAGTCATCGCCTTCGCCCGTGCTTTCCTCGACGAAGCCGCGCCACTGGCCGCGGGCTCCCACGTCGACTCGACCGGCTACAAGATCGCTGACGGCAAACTGGTCGTGACGCTCAAGGGCGGCAGCAACAGCGGCCTTCGCGATGACGCCCAGTTGATCGGCTTCCAGGGCGACGCCAACGCACCGATCGCGGTGCTGCTCAAGCACAACGGCCTGCACTTCGAAATCCAGATCGATGCCAGCACTCCGGTCGGCCAGACCGATGCCGCCGGGGTCAAAGACATTCTCATGGAAGCGGCGCTGACCACGATCATGGACTGCGAAGACTCCGTGGCCGCCGTCGATGCCGACGACAAAGTGGTGATCTACCGCAACTGGCTCGGCCTGATGAAGGGCGACCTCGCGGAATCCGTGTCCAAGGGCGGCCAGACGTTCACCCGCACCATGAACCCGGATCGCACCTACACCGCGCCCAATGGCGGTGAAGTGACACTGCACGGTCGTTCGCTGTTGTTCGTGCGCAACGTCGGCCATCTGATGACCATTGATGCGATCCTCGACAGCCAAGGTAACGAAGTGCCGGAAGGCATCCTCGACGGTCTGGTGACTTGCCTGGCAGCAATGCACAACCTCAACGGCAACACTTCGCGGCGCAACACCCGCACCGGTTCGGTGTACATCGTCAAACCGAAAATGCACGGCCCGGAAGAAGCGGCGTTTACCAACGAGCTGTTCGGGCGCATCGAAGACGTCCTGCGCCTGCCGCGCAACACCCTGAAAGTCGGGATCATGGACGAGGAGCGCCGCACCACGGTCAACCTCAAGGCCTGCATCAAGGCGGCCAGCGAGCGCGTGGTGTTCATCAACACCGGTTTCCTCGACCGCACCGGCGACGAAATCCACACTTCCATGGAAGCCGGCCCTGTCGTGCGCAAGGCTGACATGAAGGCCGAGAAGTGGATCGGCGCCTACGAGAACTGGAACGTCGATATCGGTCTGAGCACCGGCCTGCAAGGTCGCGCGCAAATCGGTAAAGGCATGTGGGCGATGCCGGATCTGATGGCCGCGATGCTCGAGCAGAAAATCGCTCACCCGCTTGCTGGTGCCAACACAGCGTGGGTACCGTCGCCAACCGCCGCTGCGTTGCACGCACTGCACTACCACAAGGTTGACGTGTTTGCGCGTCAGGCCGAACTGGCCAAACGTGCCCGTGCCTCGGTGGATGACATCCTGACCATTCCATTGGCAGTGAACCCAAGCTGGACACCAGAGCAGATCAAGAACGAACTGGACAACAACGCCCAGGGCATTCTCGGTTATGTGGTGCGCTGGATCGATCAGGGTGTCGGCTGCTCGAAAGTGCCGGACATCAACGACGTCGGCCTGATGGAAGACCGTGCGACGCTGCGCATCTCCAGCCAGCACATCGCCAACTGGCTGCGCCACGGCATCGTCAGCCAAGAGCAAGTGATGGAAAGCCTCAAGCGCATGGCGGCAGTGGTCGACCGTCAGAACGCCAACGACCCGCTGTATCGCCCGCTGGCACCGGACTTCGACAGCAACATCGCCTTCCAGGCGGCGGTCGAACTGGTGATCGAAGGCACCAGGCAGCCCAATGGCTATACCGAGCCGGTGCTGCACCGTCGTCGTCGTGAGTTCAAGGCCGCGAATGGTCTGTAATGTGCGCTGACGCTGGAAATGAAAAAGGCCCTGATCGAGAGATCAGGGCCTTTTTTTCTAAACGCAAAGTCAAAAGATCGCAGCCTTTGGCAGCTCCTACATGAGATCACCTGTAGGAGCTGCCGAAGGCTGCGATCTTTTGATCCTCAAATATTCAGGGCTCAATCCCCAATTCGTGTTTCACCAAATCAAGCAACTTCCTCGTATCAATCGGCTTGAGCAGAAAATCCACCACGCTCAAGTGCATCGCTTCGATCGCATCTTTCACGTCGGCATCGCCGGAGACGATGATGATCGGCATCGCTGCCCGCACCGATTCGCGCACCTGGCGGATCAGGTCGAGGCCATCGACATTGCCCATGCGCAGATCGGTAATGACCAGACCGATCAAAGGTTTTTCCTCTAGCATTTTCAGCGCGGTTTCACCGCTGGCTGCGGTCATGCAGCGAATGCCGTCCAGCGCGAGAATCTCCGACAACAGCTCGCGGGCATCCTTGTCGTCGTCGACAATCAGGACACGCTGCGGCGGCAGATCAGGTTCGAGCATTACTGCGCTGAGCGCTTCACGCTCGGCGTCGCTCAAAATATCGTGGTCGGACATGGCGTTCTCTAAGTGTTCAAACAATCCCTGGCAAGTCGTCAGACATCGCCGGACAGCGCTTCAATGTGCACTTCGTCGGATTTTTTTCCAAGTGCTTAGGGCAAGCTTTTCCGAGCTTTTGCGTAGGTTATTTCCGAAAATCGGCCAATGGTGGCAAAACCTAGACTTACGTCCAATGGGCACCCTGCCCGCCGGGGTCGACCATGGCCGCAACGATCCGACAACAACAATTCGAAAAAGACTGCGGTAATGGTTATGAGCAAAGCGGACGCCTTCACCCAGGCAGGGAAAACCGCGGTATTGCAGAACATTCAGGGCACCCTGCAATTCCTTCAGCGCTTCCCGCCCTTCAATCAGATGGAACACGCCCACCTCGCCTATCTGGTGGAGCAATGTCAGCTGCGTTTTTTTGCCCAGGGCAAGAGCATCATCAAACCGGCGGACGGCCCGGTGGAACATTTTCATATCGTCAAACAGGGTCGGGTGGTCGGCGAACGCCAGCACATCACCAAACCCGGCACCGAGACCACCTTCGAAATCACCACTGGCGAATGCTTTCCGCTGGCCGCGCTGCTCGGTGAGCGCGCCACGCGCACCGAACACCTGGCGGGCGAAGACACCTTTTGCCTGCAACTGAACAAACTGGCGTTCATCAAACTGTTCGCCCTTTCCAGCGCCTTCCGCGACTTCGCCCTGCGCGGGGTGAGCAGCCTGCTCGATCAGGTCAACCAGCAAGTCCAGCAAAAAGCCGTGGAAACCCTCGGCACTCAGTACTCGCTCAACACCCGCCTTGGTGAACTTGCGATGCGTCATCCGGTGACCTGCAGTGCCGATACGCCGCTGCGTGAAGCGGTGAAGCTGATGCACGAGCAACAGGTCGGCAGCATCGTCGCGGTGGATGAGCACAAGGCGCCGCTGGGGATCTTCACCTTGCGCGATTTGCGCCATGTGGTCGCCGAAGGTGTCGGTGATTTCAGCGACGCCATCGAACAGCACATGACCCGATCACCGTTTTATCTGTCGCCGGATCACAGCGCCTTCGATGCGGCAATCGCCATGACTGAGCGGCACATTGCTCACGTCTGCCTGGTCAAGGATCAGCGCCTGTGCGGCGTGGTGTCCGAGCGTGATCTGTTCTCCCTGCAACGGGTCGATCTGGTGCACCTCGCCCGGACCATCCGCAGCGCGCAGCGGGTCGAACAACTGGTGACCCTGCGCGGCGAGATCGGCCAACTGGTCGAGCGCATGCTCGCCCACGGCGCGTCATCGACGCAGATCACCCACATCATCACCCTGCTCAACGATCACACGGTGTGCCGGGTGATCGAACTCACCCTGGCGGAAAAAGGCGATCCGGGTGTGCCGTTCAGTTGGCTGTGTTTCGGCAGCGAGGGCCGGCGCGAGCAGACGCTGCACACCGACCAGGACAACGGCATTCTCTTCGACGCGCGCGATGCAGCACACGCGGCGGAGATTCGCGGCAAGCTGCTGCCGATCGCCCAGCAGATCAACCACAGCCTGGCGCAGTGCGGCTTCACCCTGTGCAAGGGCAACATCATGGCCGGCAATCCCGAGCTGTGTCTGTCGCGGGCCGAATGGGCGCGGCGCTTCGCGGCGTTTATCCGCGAAGCCACGCCGGAGAACCTGCTGGGCTCGAGCATTTATTTCGACCTGCGCGTGGTCTGGGGCGATGAGCAAGGCTGCGAGCAATTGCGCCAGGGCATTCTTGATCAGGTCGCCGACAACCGTTTGTTCCAGCGCATGCTGGCCGAGAACGCGTTGCGTAATCGCCCTCCCGTCGGGCGCTTCCGTGAGTTCGTGCTGGCACGCAAGAACGGTGAGAAGGCCACGCTGGATCTGAAAATTCAGGGCCTGACGCCGTTCGTGGACGGCGCCCGTTTGCTGGCGCTGGCCAACGGCATCGACGCCAATAACACCCTGGAACGCTTTCGCCAACTGGTCGATAAAGAGGTCATCGAGCCACTCGACGGCGCGGCCTATGAAGAGGCCTATCACTTCATTCAGCAGACCCGCATGCAGCAGCATCAGCTGCAGACCCGAGAGAATCAGCCGTATTCCAACCGCGTCGATCCCGACAGCCTCAATCACCTCGACCGACGCATCCTGCGTGAATCCCTGCGCCAGGCGCAGCGCCTGCAAAGCAGCCTGACCTTGCGGTATCAGCTATGAGCCTGTTTTCCTGGTTGCGCCCGGCCAGCCCCGTGGTGTCGGCGGATTTGCAGCAGCGGCTGGCGAAGCTGCCGGCGCTTGCCGAGCTGAGCGAATGCGACCTGCGCGAGCAGCGCTGGGTGGTGCTGGACCTGGAAACCACCGGCCTGAATATGAACAAGGATCGGGTTCTGTCGATCGGCGCGGTGGTGATCGAGGACGGCGCAATCGATTTCCGCCAACAATTCGAACGCACCTTGCAATGTCGCGAATTGAAGCTCAGCCCCAGTGTGCTGATTCATGGCTTGGGGCCGAATGCGATTGCCGCTGGCAGCGAACCGGCCGAGGCGTTGCTGGAGTTGCTGGAGTTTATCGGTGACAGTCCGGTGCTGGCGTTTCATGCGCCGTTCGATCAGCACATGCTCGGGCGCGCAGTGAAAGAACACTTGGGGTATAAGCTGCAGCATGTATTTCTCGATGTCGCGGACATTGCGCCGCTGTTATGTCCGCAGGCGCAGATCCGCGAGGCGGGGCTGGATGAGTGGATCGAGTGGTTCCGGCTCGAAGTGTTCGAACGGCATAACGCGAGTGCCGATGCGCTGGCCACGGCGGAACTGGCACTGATTCTGTTCAGCCGCGCGCGGGGGCAGCAGATTCTCAGTCCTTTGAATCTGCAACAGCGGTTGAGTCAGTGGAAGCGCAGGCAACAAAGTCATTCTTTCTAGTCCTCCTGTAGGAGCTGCCGCAGGCTGCGATCTTTTGATTTTGTAAACAGCAAGATCAAAAGATCGCAGCCTGCGGCAGCTCCTACAGAGGCATGCATCCATATCACCTGACCAGTGGCCAATTGCTAACCATTCCCACCTCTGCCAGAATCGCGAACTATTCTCGTTAGTTAACATTTCCCAATCGGTGATGTCCGGTGTCGTCAGTGCCCAACCCCCACAGTGAGCTCGTCGGTGCGATGTATCGCGACCATCGCGGTTGGCTGCTGGCGTGGTTGCGGCGCAATGTGGCGTGTCCGCAGCGTGCCGAGGACCTGAGCCAGGACACCTTCGTGCGCCTGCTCAACCGCGACGAGTTGTTGACACCGCGCGAACCTCGAGCGTTTCTGGTGGCGATCGCCAAAGGCCTGTTGTTCGACTACTTCCGCCGCGCTGCGCTGGAACAGGCCTACCTCACCGAACTGATGCTGATCCCCGAAGGCGAACAACCGTCGGTGGAAGAACAGCAAATGATCCTCGACGACCTCAAAGCCATCGATCGCCTGCTCGGCAAACTGTCGACCAAGGCCCGAGCGGCTTTCCTGTATAACCGCCTCGACGGCCTCAGCCACGCCGAGATTGCCGGCAAACTCGGCGTCTCGGTGCCGCGCGTGCGGCAGTATCTGGCGCAAGGGCTGCGTCAGTGCTACATCGCCCTGTACGGTGAACCGACATGACCGCGGCCAGTTCGCGGCCGGTGCCGGCGCACGTGCTGGACGCGGCGATTGCCTGGCAATTGACCCTCGATTCGAGCACCGCGCTGGAGCGCGAAGAATTCGCCAAATGGCATGCCGCCCATGAAGAACATGCCCGCGCCTGGCGTCAGTTGGGCATGCTCGATCAGCGCTTCAGCGTCGCCAAGGGCCCGGCCCGAAGTGCGTTGCTGCAATCGCGCGAAGGCATTCGCCGGCGCGTGCGCAAACTCGGCAGCGGGCTGGCCAGTGTCGTGGTGATCATCGGTCTGGGGCTGTTTGTCAGCGAGCGCTATCTGCCGCTGGATTACTGGCTCGCCGATCAACGCACCGCCACTGGCGAACAGCGCACCGTGCGTCTGTCCGACGGCACCCTGCTCAATCTCAATACCCACAGCGCGGTCGACGTGCGCTTCGATGACAAGCGCCGCTTGATCGTGCTGCAGGAAGGCGAAATTCTCGTTGAGACCGGGCATGGCGATGCGCGGCCGTTTATCGTCGAAACCCGCGAAGGCAGCATGCGCGCGCTGGGCACGCGGTTTCTGGTCAAGCGCGAGGACGACGGCACACGCCTGAGCGTGTTGCAGTCAGCGGTGGCGGCGCATGCCCAAGCCAACCCGCAAGAACAAATTCTGCGCGAAGGCCAGCAGGTGCTGCTGCGCAGTGACGGGCTGGGCTCGATTGCCGCCCTCGCCCCCGGCGCCGATGCCTGGACCCGGGGCATGCTGGTGGTGGACAACGCACGGCTGGGCGATCTGGTGCACGAGCTGGGGCGCTATCGTCGCGGGCATCTGGGCGTGGCGCCGGAAGTGGCCGATCTGCGCATTACCGGCAGCTTTCCGTTGCATGACACCGACAAGGCACTGAGTGCATTGCTGCCGACCCTGCCGGTGCAGATCGAGCGGCATACGCCGTATTGGGTCACCGTGGCGAAGGCTGATATCAAGCCTGAGTAATGCGCCCGCAGGAAAACCTGCCTTCGCGAGCAGGCTCGCTCCCACATTGGAATGCGATCACCTGTGGGAGCGAGCCTGCTCGCGAAGGCGCCATCAGCCGCACAACCATTTCCAACAAAAAAAGAATTTCCACCCCGCCCTATCACTTTTCCAATCTCATCCGGCACACAGGCAATTGAGAAATATTTCCATTCAGGAGCCGCCGTATGTCCCGTTCGCCAGACACCTTGTTGCGCCCCAGTCTGCTGGCTTTTGCCATCGCTTTCAGCACGCCGCTGATCAGCAGCCCGTTGCTCGCCGCTGAGCAAGCGTCCAGCGTACGCGCCTACAACCTGCCGGCGGCGCCGCTGTCGACCACCCTGAACCAGATCGCCAGCCAGGGCGGCCTCGCCCTGTCGCTCAATCCGGCGCTGGCCGCCGGCAAGACCTCGGCACCGGTCAACGGCCAATACGATGCCGCCGGCGCCCTGCGCGCGGCGTTGCGCGGCACCGGTCTGCAACTGGAACAGAGCAGCGCCGGCACTTACACCCTTGTGGCCGTGCCAGAAGGCACGCTGGCCCTGCCGGAAACTTCGGTCATCGGCGTCGAAAACTTCGAAAGTGCCTGGGGCCCGGTCGCAGGCTACACCGCGACCCGCACCGCCGCCGGCACCAAGACCGACACCGCACTGGTCGAAGCACCGCGTTCGATTTCGGTGGCGACCCGTCAGCAGATGGACGACCGCAGCGTGCACAGCCTCGATGACGCCGTGCGCTACATGCCGGGCATCACCGCCAGCAGCTACGGCAGCGACACGCGTGCCGACTGGCTGCGTGTGCGCGGTTTCGAACCGACCCAGTTCCTCGATGGCCTGCCGCTCCCCAAAGGCGTGTACGCCAACCCGAAACAGGAAACCTGGAACCTCGACCGCCTCGCCCTGCTCCGTGGCCCGGCCTCGTCGGTGTATGGCCAGACCCCGCCGGGCGGTTTGCTCGACATGGTCAGCCGCCGCCCGAGTGCCGAGGCCAGCAGCGAAATCCAGTTGCAATACGGCAGCGACAATCACCGCCAGATCAACTTCGCCAGCACCGGCAAGATCGACGACGCCGGGCAGTTTCTCTATGGCCTCAGCGGCGTGGTGCGCGACAGCGGCACGCAGGTCGACCACGTCGACAACAAGCGCTACAACATCGCGCCAAGCCTGACCTGGAACATCGACGACGACACCAAACTCACTCTGCTGAGCCAGTTCACCTGCGATGACACCGGCATCACCAGCCAGTTTCTGCCGATCCAGGGCACGAAGATCAAATCGCCGCTCGGTGATATTTCCCATCACAAGAATCTTGGCGATCCGGATTGGGAATACTACGACCGCACCTACTACGCGCTGGGTTACGCCTTCGAACATCGGTTGAACGATGTCTGGCAGTTCAAACAGAACCTGCGCTACACCAAGTCGGACCTGTCGTTCCAGTCGCTGACACCCGGTTCCTACCCGTTCACCACCGTGGATGCAGAGGGCAACGTCGGCCGAACCAGCACCAGCGTCGACGAAGACATCAGCCAGTTTGCCGTGGACAACAACTTCCAGGCCGACTTCGCCACGGGTGAGGTTCGCCACACCTTGCTGCTGGGTCTGGATCACCAGCGCAGCAACACCAACTACACCTCGATCTTTGGCGATGGTCTGCAAACCAATGTCATCAACCCGATCTACGGCCAGCCGATCGTACGTCCGGCGCGCTCCACCGCGTTTTACGACTACAACCAGAAGACCTACCAGACCGGCCTCTACGTGCAGGATCAGATGGCTCTCGACCAGTGGCGCCTGACCCTCGGCGGCCGAGAGGACTGGGTGCACACCAGCACCCAATTCATCAACCAGAGCGACGCCACCAACACTCAGCGTGACAAGAAGTTCAGCGGCAACGCGGCGCTCAGCTACGTCTTCGACAACGGCTTCGTGCCGTACCTGTCCTACGCCGAATCCTTCCAGCCGACCACCGGCGCCGATGCCACCTCGACCGGTTCGCTCAAGCCGACCGAAGGCAAGCAGTGGGAACTGGGCATCAAATACCAGCCACCGGGCAGCAAGACTTTGCTGACCGCCGCCGTGTATGACCTGACCCAGAAGAACGTCGCGGTGAACACCTTCGTCAACAACGTTTCAGTGACCAGCCAGACCGGCGAAGTGAAGGTCAAAGGCCTGGAACTGGAAGCCGTGTCCGACGTGACCGATAACCTCAAAGTCATCGCCGCCTACACCCTGGCCAAGTCCGAAGTGCAGAAAGGCGTCGACAAGGGCAACCGCCTGCAACTGATGCCCAACCAGCAAGCCTCGCTGTGGACCGACTACACCTGGCACAGCGGCGTGCTCGACGGTTTCGGCGTTGGCGCTGGCGTGCGTTACACCGGCAATACCTACGGCGACAAGGCCAACACCTGGCTGGGCAAGGCTGACGCCTACACCGTGTTCGACGCCAGCGTGCATTATGATCTCGGCCGTCTGGACAATAGCCTCAAAGGTGCGTCGCTGGCGGTGAATGCGACCAACCTGTTCGACAAGGACTACATTTCCACCTGCGACAGCTTCTACTGCTACTACGGCGACCAGCGCAGTGTCGTCGCCAGCGCCACTTACAAGTGGTAAGCCAGTGAGCTGAAACAGGCCCCGTTCCCAGGCCGTCCGTACCGGACGGCTTTGGTGTTTTTGAAGGTCATGCAATGAAAAGTAAAACCATCCGCCGCTGGTCATTCATCCACACCTGGACCAGCCTGATTTGCACAGTCTTTCTGCTGATGCTGGCACTGACCGGTCTGCCGCTGATTTTCAGCCACGAGATCGATCATTTGCTGGGTAACGCCCCGGAACTGCGCGAGATGCCGGCCGACACGCCGCAACTCAACCTGCAGCAACTGGTCGATGCCGCGCAGAAGCATCGCCCGGGCGAAGTTATGCAGTACTTCGGCTATGACGACGAAGAGCCGAACGCGGCATTCGCGATCATGGCCAGGACGGCCGACACCGAGCCGAACTCCTCGCACACCTTCATGCTCGATGCGCGCACTGGCGAAGCGCTGGAAACCCCTTCGGCCAACGGCGGCTTGATGCTGTTCATCCTGCGCCTGCACGTCGACATGTTCGCCGGGCTGCCGGGCAAGCTGCTGCTGGCGTTCATGGGGCTGCTGTTTGTCGTGGCGATCGTCTCCGGCACGGTGCTGTACCTGCCGTTCATGCGCCGCTTGAAATTCGGCACCGTGCGTCAGGACAAGTCGACAAGACTGCGCTGGCTCGACCTGCACAACCTGATCGGCGTCGTCACTTTGACCTGGTGCCTGGTGGTAGGCGTGACCGGGGTGATCAGCGCCTGCGCCGACCTACTCATTGCTGCGTGGCGCAACGATGCACTGACCACCCTGATCGCGCCGTATCGCGATGCGCCGCCGTTGACCCAACTGGCCCCGGCTACGCGTTTGCTCGACATCGCCGAAGAAGTGGCGCCGGGGATGAAACCGGATTTCATCGCCTTCCCCGGCACACGCTTTTCCAGTGAGCACCATTACTCGGTGTTCATGAAGGGCGGCACGCATTTGACCTCGCACCTGCTGACGCCGGTGCTGATCGATGCCACGACCTTGCAAGTGACAGCTGTGGCCGAGCGGCCGTGGTACATGGACGCCATGGGCATGTCGCAGCCGCTGCATTTTGGTGACTACGGCGGCATGCCGATGAAGATTCTCTGGGCGACTATGGATGTGCTGACGATCATCGTGCTGGCCAGTGGTGTGTATTTGTGGGTGGTGCGGCGCAAGGCGGCCAAGCCTGTACTGGAAACGGCGGAGGCCTCGGCATGAAGCCGCGTCAGTCGAGTTTCTGGAAAGTCTTCAGCACACCGATCGTGATCGCCCTGCTCAGTGCCGCAGGGCTGTTTGCGGCGTTGCTGGGGGATGGAGTCTGGGATGCTTTGAGCTGGGTCGGGCTTGGCGTGCCGGCATTTCTGGCGATAAGAGGTTTTCTGCCGCGAAGCTGAAAAACCCTTGTGGGAGCGAGCCTGCTCGCGAAAGCGCCCGGACACTCAACATCAAAGTCGACTGTCACGACGCCTTCGCGAGCAGGCTCGCTCCCACATGGGTTCTGCGCCGGCCGCGAGCAGGCTATGCTGCCCGATCATTGTCCTGATCGAGACCTTGCCATGTCCGCCCCCAGCATGACCCTGTACCACAACACCCTGTCGCCCTTTGTCCGCAAAGTCATGGTGCTGCTGCACGAAACCGGTCAGCAGGATCGTGTCGCGCTGCAGGACTGTGTGCTCAGCCCGGTCAGCCCGGACCCGGCGCTGATCGCCGACAACCCGTTGAGCAAAATCCCTGCCCTGCGTCTGGCCGATGGCAATGTCATCCATGACAGCCGCGTCATCCTTGAATATCTCGATCAGCAGCACGTCGGCAATCCGCTGATCCCCCGTGAAGGTGCGGCGCGCTGGCGGCGCCTGACGCTGGCGTCGATGGCTGACGGGATCATGGATGCCTCGGTGATGGTGCGTTATGAAACCGTGCTGCGCCCGGTGGAAAAACACTGGGACGAATGGCTGAACGCTCAGCGCGACAAGATCCGCCGCGCCCTCGCCGTGCTCGAGAGCGAAGCGATTGCCGAGCTGACCAGCCATTTCGATGTTGCGGCGATCAGCGTGGCCTGCGCGCTGGGCTATCTGGACCTGCGTTTCCCGGACATGGACTGGCGCGCGGCCAATCCGCAACTGGCCAACTGGTATTTCGAGGTGAGTCAGCGACCGTCCATGGTGGCGACGATGCCCAAGCCCTAAAGCTGCGCTGCCTGTTCCGGCCTCTTCGCGAGCAGGCTCGCTCCCACAGGATGGATGCCATACCCGAATCCCTTGTGGCAGCGAGCCTGCTCGGGAATGCACCACCTCGGTTCTGGCGGCAGCGCTGCAACAATCAGCGTCAGCAAAACCGCCACTTCCCTGCGCTCAGCTCGCAACCCGCTCATTGCATCGCCTCCACATCAAACTCCAACGGCCTGGCCGGCTTCAAACCAATCCCGTACCAGTCCAGTTTGCGCGTGAGCACCATGAACACCCCGAGCAGACCGAACAGCATCAACGAGCCCATCAGCAGCGCGTAATCCTCGGCGCTGAGCAATCCGTAGAGCAGGCCATACAGCGCCGCCAGCCCGGCCGAGAAACTCAAGCCATGCCGCGCGCTGCGCAGGACGTGGCTTACATAGAAGCCGATCAACAACACACAGCCACTCGCCGACAGCAGGTACGCCAGCGCAAAACCGATGTGTTCCGACAACGACAACAGCAGCAGGTAAAAGAACGCCAGCGCGACACCGACCAAGGCATATTGCACCGGATGCACCGCCAGGCTCTTGAGCACTTCGAAGAGGAAGAAACCGGCGAAGGTCAGGACGATGAACAGCAGCGCGTATTTGATCGCCCGGTCGCTCTTCAGGTACTGATCCACCGGATCGATGAAGCTCACGCCGAAGCTGCGCCCATTGAGTGCGTCACAGTCGCCAGCGACGCAGCGCTCCATTGCCTCTTGCAGGTTGGTGGAGAAAAAAGAGGTCTGCCAGTCTGCGCTGAAACCCTGATCGTTGATCTCGCGCTTGGCCGGCAGGAAGTTGCCGACGAAGCTGGGGTGCGGCCAATTGGCGGCGAGGTTGACGCTGCTGGTCTTGCCCACCGGCACCACACGCAGCGAGCCGGTGCCTTGCAGGCGCAGGTCGAAACCGAAGGTCAGTTGCGTGGCTTTGCTGGCGTCGAGCGCCGGCAGGGTCACGTGAACGCCCTCGCCGATCCAGGCCACTTCGCTGCCGGGCACGAAGTCCAGTTGCTGGCCGGCGAGCTCGAGTTTCAGCGCGTTTTCAATGCCACGAATATCGCTGATACCGACGGCGAGGAACGGCGCGTCGAACTGGTAATCGGCAAAGTTTTCCTTGATGCCCAACTGCGCTGGCAGGGAAAAATGCCCGTCTATACGGTTATCGGCATGGAACAGCCGCGCCTCGTAAATACCGCGTTTGCGCAGCTCGGTCTGGACTTGGCCGTCGAGTTCAAAACGCTCCGGCAGAAAGTACAACCGCCCACGCGCTTCGCTGATGTCCTCGTAGCGCTTGTTGGTTTTTTCGTTGGTCTTCCAGGTGCGCACCACCTTGCGATACGGCACTACCATCACCGGCCCGGTCAGTTGCTGGCTGTAACTGGAACTGCGCGCGATGTCTTCGAGCACACCGTCGCGCAGTTGCTGACGCTCATCGATGATGCCGTCGATCATCAGCAAGGGGATCAGCAACAGCAGGATCAGCAAGGCGATCGCGCCGAGCTTGATGGTCAGATTTTTGTTCATGGGACTCTCCCTGTTTGGATGGGGGGAGTCTGCTGATGCGCTGTGGTGGCAGTGTGGGGGGAATATGGAGATTGTGTGGAGAATGCATTCCCCTGTGGGAGCGAGCCTGCTCGCGAAGGCCGCGACTCGGTTTCAAGGCAAGCGCAATACCACCTCAACCCCGCCCTCGACATTGCCAATGCGCATCACCCCGCCATGCAACTTGACCACTTCTTCAACGAAGTTCAGCCCCAACCCGGTGCTCTTGCGTCCGCTGTCCGGGCGCGGCAGTGAGTAGAAGCGTTCGGTCAAACGCGGCAAGGCGTAATCGGGGATCGGCGTGGTCTGGTTAAACAGGCGGAACTCGACCTGCTCGCCAACCCGCTCGGCGCTCAAGCGCAACAAGCCCTGCGCCGGAGTGAAATCAAGCGCGTTCTCGAGCAGATTGCCCAACGCCTGGCGCAGCAGAAACGGCTCGCCAATCAACAGCAGATCTTCGCCGATCGCTTGCTCGACGCGCAGTTGTCTGCCCTCGATCCGCGCGGCCTGCGCCTTGAGCAGTTCCGTCATCAACACTGCCAGCGGCACGGCCACCCGTTCTTCCAGCCCTTGGCGTTGTTCGACTTGCGCCAGGTTGAGCAGGCGCTCGATCAACTGCTGCATCCGCGCGCTTTCGCTGTCGATGTTGCTGACGAAGCGCAAACGCTGGATCGGTGGCATATCACTTTGCAGCAACTCCGCTGCGCCCCGGATCGCCGCCAGCGGACTTTTCAATTCATGGGTCAGGGTATGCACATAGCGCTCGACGTAGGCCTTGCCTTCGAGCTGCGTGCGCATCTGCTCGACCGCCGTCGCCAGTTGCTCCAGTTCGCCGCCGCGATAATGCGGCACTTCCACGCGTCGGCCTTCGCTCACCGCTTGGGCGTAACCGGTCAAGCGGTGCAGCGCACGACTCAGCCACCACGACAACAACGCGCCGAACAACAGACCGAGGCCGATCAGTCCGGCACCGTAAAACAGCAAGCGCCGCTCGGTGCGATCGACGTAGGGTTGCAACGAACTGTTGGGCTTGGCCACGGTGACCACGCCGATGATCTTGCCGTTGTCGCGGATCGGCGCGCCGACGTGCATCACTGAAGAACTCGGATCGTCAGGATCGCTGCGGCTGGAGCGCGCGCCGTACTCGCCGCGCAAGGTCAGGTAAACATCGTTCCAGCGTGAATAATCCTGGCCGACCGCGACGCCGCTGGAGTCGAGCACGACGATGCCCTTGGCGTCGGTGACGTAGATGCGATGGTTGACCTGGTTCTTCGGCAAGCCCCAGATCGTCGCTTGCGGTTGACGCTCGCCATAGGCACGGAGCAGTTGCGGCCAGCGGTTCTCGCTGAGGGTGCCGGCCTTGAAATCGTCGCGCAGGATTTCTGCCATCAGGTTGGCGGTGTCGACCAACGTCTCTTCGGTGGACTGACGCACGCCGGGGCGGATTTCCTCCATCACCGTGTTGAGGACGAAATAACCGGTCAGGCCGACAAACAGCACGTACACCAGAAAGATCCGCAGCCCCAGCGACATCAGCTGTGCCCCGGGCTGTAGCTGTAACCGAGGCCGCGATGGGTCTGGATCGGCTCGGCCTCGGCGCGCACCAGGCGCAACTTGGCGCGCAGGCTTTTGATGTGACTGTCGATGCTGCGCTCGTAACCGGCATCGGCCGCTACGCCCAGCGCATCGAGCAGTTGCTCGCGGCTGAACACCCGCTCAGGTTGATCGAGCAGGCATTGCAGCAGACGAAATTCATGGCGGGTCAGGCTAAGCGGCTGGCCGCGGTAGCTGATCTGTACGCGTTCGGCATCGATGCGAAACAGCATTGAGCCTGCTTCCACGGTTGCGCGCGGCGCCATGCGTTTGAGGATGGCTTTGACACGCGCCGCCACTTCACGCGGGCTGAACGGCTTGACCACATAATCGTCGGCGCCGATCTCCAGGCCCACCACGCGGTCGATTTCAGCGTCGCGGGCGCTGAGAAACAGCACCGGCACTTCAGTGAAGCGCCGCAACTGCTTGCAGGTTTCGAAGCCACTGATGTCCGGCAAGCCGATATCGAGAATGATCAGGTCGGCCGGGGTTTGTCGCTGATGCTCCAGCGCCGCCGCGCCGAGGTTCAGCCACGTAGTGCTGAACCCCTCGCCCTGCAAGGCAAAAATCAGTGTGTCGGCAATCGCCGCTTCGTCTTCGACAATCAGGATGTGCGGCATGGCGTCCGAGCCCGTGGCAGTTAGTGCGCGAACGGTGCCCCAAGCCCGGGGTTACGTCAATCAGACCACTTAGCAGTCAGGCTTGTCGGCGGTGTAACGCCGCGCCGGATTGACCGCCGCGCCGAACTCGCGCAAGGCCTTGGCGCCGATCAGCAGCGGATAGTTGAAGTGGCTGCGGTCGGTCAGGTTGACCTCGACGGTGCGTTTGACGTTGCCCAGGCACAGTTCCAGATCGACCACCGGGCGCTTGGCGACATCGCTGCTGTCGCGCTCTTCATCGTCCTCGTCGGAACGGCTTTTGATCTTGCTGATGCGCGCGACCTTATGCTCGAAGACCTTGTTGCTGGCGTCCTTGGTGGCGAGGCGGAAACGCACCCAGTCTTCGCCATCGCGGGTGAAGGTCTCGATGTCCTTGGCCGACAGCGAGGCGGTCAGCGCACCGGTGTCCATCTTGGCCTTGAGCACTTCGCCGCCAATTTCCGGCAGCGCGATGTATTCGTAGCGACCGTACAGCGTCGGCTCGGCGGCCATGACCGGCAGCGCGACGAGGGCAAACAGAGCAAGGAGGGATTTCACGTAAGGGGCTTCCTTGGAAATTGAGGGCGGCGGACTGGAGTTTTAGACACGCCCCGAGTTATTCGTTCGCTTCTCGGTCCTCATCGCGAGCAGGCTCGCTCCCCCATTTGGAATGCATTTCCCTGTGGGAGCGAGCCTGCTCGCGAAGAGGCCAGTGCATTCAGATCGAATCTTGAGCGAAGCATACCCGGCAAAAAGTGAAACATTCGTCAGCGCTGATTTGGCCTGTCGCGCGAAGCTGCTTATCATGGCTCGCCCCTGCCACTTCATAGAGTTGCTTATGCGCCGCCTGCTCACCGGCTGTTTCGTCACCCTGCTGTTGTTGCTCAACACCCTGATCCTGATCGGGCCGTTGATGGTGTTCGCCCTGCTCAAGCTGGTTGCACCCGGGCGCTGGCGGGATTACGCATCGGGGGCGGTGATGTGGATTGCCGAGACCTGGGCCGAGATCGACAAGCTAATCTTCCAGCTGTGCATCCCCACGCAGTGGGACATTCGCGGCGGCGACGATCTGCGCCGCGACACGTCCTATCTGGTGGTCAGCAACCATCAATCGTGGGTCGACATTCCGGCACTGATCCAGACCCTCAACCGGCGCACGCCGTTCTTCAAATTCTTTCTGAAAAAAGAGCTGATCTGGGTGCCGTTCCTTGGCCTGGCGTGGTGGGCGCTGGATTACCCGTTCATGAAGCGCTACACCAAAGCATTTCTGGCGAAGAACCCCGAGCTGGCGGGCAAGGATCTGGAAATCACCAAAGCCGCCTGCGAGCTGTTCAAGCGCCAACCGGTGACGGTGGTGAATTATCTGGAAGGCACGCGCTACACCTTGGCGAAAAGCACCCAGCAGGAATCACCGTTCAGCCACTTGCTCAAACCCAAGGCCGGCGGCGTGGCGTTCGTGCTGGCGGCGATGGGCGAACAGCTCGATGCGATGCTTGATGTGACGGTGGTGTATCCGCAGGAAAAAATCCCGGGCTTCTGGGATCTGATCAGCGGCAACGTGCCGCGAGTGATCATCGACATCAGGACCCGCGAACTCGACCCGGCGCTGTGGCAGGGCGATTACGAGAAAGATCCGGCGTTTCGCCAGCGTGTCCAGAACTGGGTCAACCAGCTCTGGACCGAGAAGGATCAGCGCATCGCCGAGCTGCGCGGCGAGCGCCGCTGACTCAACTGCCGGTGCCGGTGCCGACACCCCAGATGCTGCCGAGGCTGCTCAACAGCGAACCGCCGACGCCCTGCTGACCAAGATATTGCAGCAGCACCGGGGCAAACTGGCCGATCATGCCGCTGTCCATGCCCAAGGCGCTGAACGCGTTGTTCAGGTCGTTGCTGTCTTTGACATTGCCCAGCGCGTTTTCAAGACCTGCGGACTTGCCGGACGAACCGAGCAAAGCCCCGAGCGCCGCCAGATTGCCGCTGCCACCGGACAACTTGTCGATACCCGGCACTTCCTTGGCCAGTTGCGAATAGTCGGTGCTGCTCAACTGATTCTTTGCCAGCCCAAGCATCGCGCTGGTACCGCCAACGGCCTGCTCCGGGGTGACGTCCAGCGCACTCAGAGCACTCAACAAACCAGCGGTCTCCGAGGTCGGCGCCGCAGCGGCCGCCTTGTCGCCACCCTGCATCCCCGAGACCGCACCGGCCACGTCGTTCAAACTGAAACCGGCAAACACCGGCCCGGCGGCCAGGGTCAGGAGCGATGCCAGGGCAAAACCGCGTGAAATCTTCATTCAGACATCCTCTTGGGAAAAGCTGCCGCCGGACGACGGCGACAAAACTGCCGGTTTGACCGGGTATCGGTTGGCATGTTCCTCGCTCGGCACCTCCATTGTCATCATGCTCGGCAAATAAACCGGAAACTCGAGTTCCCTCGCGATGAACGGGACCTTAGCAGTCCGTTAAACGGAGAAAATCAATAAATCGGGGGCCTTCGGCAGCGCCTGCGATAACTTTGTCGGCGCGACAGGAGGCTGCGATCCTTTATGCCGTTTATCTGCCGCTTATTAGAAATCATATTTCTAACACGACTAAAATACTGTCAGTTCTGACAGTTGGCAGCAACCATCAACACATAGAACATTACTGCTCCTTTCATGTAACGGAGTACGAATGATGAAGTTGAAAATCGCAGCGGGTGTTTTGGTAGGTCTTGCCATGATGAGCACCGCCTATGCAGCCACTTGTCCATCACTTTCGATTACCCATTCTCAAGACAACGAAGATCTCACTTTCACCTCTGCGCGCCTTAAAGACAAAGGCAGCGCTGATTCAGTTGTCATTTGCCGCTACGAAGGCAAGGGCGACCTCGGCGCCTCATCCGGCTACAGAAACGGTACTCCGATTACAGCCACTGGGACCGGTTGGAAAGACAAGGAAGGTAAGCCTTCGGATGATTGCGCAGTCACCGATGGAGACACCAAAAAATGCTCGTTTGAAGAAACGAAAAAAAATTGACATGTAACAAAGGGCAACTCGAAGGTTGCCCTTCTTTGTTTGGAAATCCCAAGTCGCACCATACAACTCATCCAACATGGTCATGCACATCAGTTGGCGGAGGTCCTTCAACTCGAGAACCGTTGGACTGGTTCGCTATAAAGAACAGGTAAGTCTTGGTCGCGATTCCTGGAGCCTGAAATCGATACACTAAGCAAACAGGGAAGCATCGACATGTCAAACAGACAGATCGGTATCGTAAAGTGGTTTGACGATGAGAAAGGCTTTGGCTTTATCACCCCCGAGAGTGGTGATGATCTCTACGTCCATTACAGCGCCATTGAATCGAATGAATGCAAAACGCTAAAAGAATGGCAAAGGGTGTCGTTTATCGCCACAAGAGGAAAGAAAGGCATGCAGGCTGACAAAGTTAGGGTCCTCTAGTGACAACGAACCGCCATAACATAAAAAACGGCGCCAGACGGCGCCGTTTTGCGTTGCAATAAAACCTTACGCCGCACTGAACAACTTGTGCGGATCAATCACAAACTTCTTCGGCACGCCGGCATCGAACTCGCCGTAACCTTCCGGCGCCTGATCGAGGCTGATCACTTGCACGCCGACCACTTCAGCGATGTTGATGCGGTCCCACATGATCGCCTGCATCAGCTGGCGGTTGTACTTCATCACTGGAGTCTGGCCGGTGTGGAAACTGTGGGATTTGGCCCAGCCCAGACCGAAGCGAATGCTCAGGCTGCCCATTTTTGCCGCGGCGTCGACGGCGCCCGGATCTTCGGTGACGTACAGGCCCGGGATACCGATCTTGCCGGCAACGCGCACCACGCCCATCAGTGAGTTGAGCACCGTGGCCGGGGCTTCGGCCTTGACGCCGTCGTGGCCGTGGCCGCGCGCTTCGAAACCGACGCAATCCACCGCGCAATCGACTTCCGGCTCGCCCAGCAGTGCAGCGATCTGTTCGTGCAGCGGGGTGTCTTTGGACAGGTCGACGACCTCAAAGCCCTGGGCCTTGGCATGGGCCAGGCGGATGGTGTTGACGTCGCCGACGATCACCACCGCCGCACCGAGCAAGCGTGCGGAAGCGGCAGCGGCGAGGCCGACCGGGCCGGCGCCGGCGATGTATACGGAACTGCCCGGGCCAACGCCGGCAGTAACGGCGCCGTGGTAACCGGTCGGGAGGATGTCGGAGAGGCAGGTCAGGTCGCGGATTTTCTCCATGGCCTTGTCGCGGTCCGGCAGTTTCAGCAGGTTGAAGTCGGCGTACGGCACCAGCACGTATTCAGCCTGGCCACCGGTCCAGTCGCCCATGTCGACGTAACCGTATGCGCCGCCGGCACGGGCCGGGTTGACGGTCAGGCAGACGCCGGTGTGTTGCTCTTTGCAGGAACGGCAGCGCCCGCAAGCTACGTTGAAGGGAACGGAAACCAGATCGCCAATCTTCAGGTTTTCGACGTCGGAGCCTTTTTCGATTACCTCGCCGGTGATCTCGTGACCCAGCACCAGACCGGTCTGCGCCGTGGTCCGGCCGCGCACCATGTGCTGGTCGGAGCCACAGATGTTGGTGGAGACCACCTTGAGAATGACCCCATGCTCGATCTTGCGACCGCGCGGGTCCTGCATTTTCGGATAGTCGATTTTCTGTACTTCGACCTTGCCAGCGCCGAGATACACCACACCACGATTGCCAGACATGCTTTCACCTCGCTGTTGTTTTTATGGAACTGCGTTGCCCCGGTGGGGCAGCGCGTTGAGTGCTCGGGTATTGCTTGTTGGTCTTGCGTTGTTTGTTCTGGCCCCTTCGCGAGCAGGCTCGCTCCCACGTTGGAATGCATACCCCTGTGGGAGCGAGCCTGCTCGCGAAAGCGATCTAGAGAACGACGGTTCTGTTGGCGTTCAGGAACACCCGTCTTTCGATGTGATACCCAACCGCCCGCGCCAGCGTCAGGCCTTCGATGTCGCGCCCCTTGGCGATCAGGTCCTCGGGGTAATGACTGTGATCCACCGCCTCGACGCCCTGGGCAATGATCGGTCCCTCGTCGAGGTCGTTGTTGATGTAATGCGCCGTCGCGCCCACCAGTTTCACGCCCTTGTTGTAGGCCTGGTGATACGGTTTGGCGCCCTTGAAGCCCGGCAGCAGCGAGTGGTGAATGTTGATCGCCTTGCCGTCGAGCTTGCGGCACAGCTCCGGTGACAGCACCTGCATGTAGCGGGCGAGGATCACCAGTTCGGCACCGGCCTCTTCGATCACCTGCCAGACCTGACGCTCCTGCGCCGGTTTGTCGTTGGGGTCGAGAGGGAAATGGTAGTAGGGAATCTGGTGCCAGTCGGCCAACGGCTTGAGATCCGGATGGTTGGACACCACTGCCGCCACGTCCATCGACAACTGGCCGATGCGCTGGCGGTAGAGCAAGTCATTGAGGCAGTGATCGGCCTTCGACACCATGATCACCACTTTCGGCCGGTAGTTCGGCGCGGTCAGTTCGAAAAGCATGCCGAACGCCTGCCCTCGCTCGGCAAGGCCTGCGCGAAAAGATTGCTCGTCAAAACCATCAGGCTGGCGGAATTCCACGCGAATGAAGAAGCGTCCGGAGAGGCGATCATCGAACGAGTGGTGCTCGGTCACATAACAGCCCTGCTCGAACAGAAAACGCGTGACCGCGTCCACCGTGCCGAGGACGCTGGGGCAGTCGGCGGTCAGAATCCATGTGTCTGGGGCGCGGCTCATATTTTTTCCTCTGATCGTTCCCACGCTCTGCATGGGAATGCCGCCATGGACGCTCGGCGTCCGCTCTTGGGACGCGGAGCGTCCCGGGATGCACTCCCACGCAGAGCGTGGGAACGATCATCCATCAAGCCTGAACGCTGAGGCCGTACTCGGCCGAAGCATCCTGCAACCACAACCACCAGTAATCCGAGAAGCTGCGACGGATCAGCAGTTCCCAGGTGTCTTCGGCGGTATGACGAATCATCAGCTGCGACTTGGCGAACACCGTGCCCACCGCTTTGCCGACCGGGAAGTTGTTCGGGTGCACGTCGTAGCTGGTCGACTTCATCAGCACCTGACGCACGTTCGGGCCGCTCAATTCGAGAATCTGCTGGCCGCCGCTGACGTTGACGATGGCAATGTGCAGATCGCCCAACGCTTCACGCAGTTTCTGCTCGGCAGCGAATTCTTCGCCGCTTGGCACGATCAGCAGCCACTCGTCCGGGCCCATCCATTGCAGGCTGGTTTCGCCTTTGACGATTACGCTCAGCGCACCGGGCAATTCAATGCCCAGGGCTTTGTGCACACCGGCCGCAAACGCGGCATCGTGGCCATCGCCACGAAGGGTCAGGTGGCCGAGTAGTTTCTTTTCCCGCACGATCACGCCGGCGTTCTTGCGGCCCTTGCCGACCAGGCTGGCGAGGTCGGCATGGTGCAGCGACGACTCGGCACGGGCACCGGTGGTCGGGCGTTGCTGGTAAACATTGGCTGTGGTCATAAAGCACCTTACTGAATTCTGTTGGTTCCTGCGGTGGCTGATCTGCCGCTTTCGCGAGCAGGCTCGCTCCCACAGGGGAACGCGGTCGAATGTGGGAGCGAGCCTGCTCGCGAATAGCCGCCCGCCCACCGCTCCCGAGGTTGTCAGATGTTCTGCCGCTCACCCTTCGGATCGAAGAACACCGAAGAAACGATCTCCGCTTCGATCACGCTGCCATCGGCCAGCGGTGCGAACACCCGCTCGCCCATGCGCTTGAGGCCGCCCTTGACCACACCCATGGCAAACGAATAACCGAGGGAGTTGTGCGCGTAGCTGGAGGTCACGTGGCCGACCATGGTCATCGGGATCGCCTGCTTGGTGTTGAACACCAACTGCGCACCTTCCGGCAGCCATTTGGTCGGATCTATCGGTTTGAGGCCCACCAGTTGCTTGCGCTGTTCCTTCACGCAATCTTCGCGGTTCATGCCGCGCTGGCCGATCCACGAGAACGGTTTGGTGCGACCGACACACCAGCCCATGTTCAGGTCGTCCGGGGTCATCGAGCCGTCGGTGTCCTGGCCGACAATGATGAAACCCTTCTCGGCCCGCAGCACGTGCATGGTTTCAGTGCCGTAAGGGGTCAGGTTGTACTGCTTGCCGGCCTCGACGATTTTCTCCAGCACGCCCATCGCATAATCGGCCTGCACGTTGACTTCGTAAGACAGCTCACCGGTGAACGAGATACGGAACACCCGCGCCGGCACATCGCCGACCAGACCTTCTTTCCAGGTCATGAACGGGAACGCTTCGTTGCTCAGATCGATGTCAGTCACGGCACTGAGCAGCTTGCGGCTGTTCGGCCCGGACAGGGTCATGGTCGCCCAGTGGTCGGTGACCGAAGTGAAGTACACCTTCAGGTCCGGCCATTCGGTCTGGTGGTACAGCTCCAGCCACTGCAGTACGCGCGCGGCACCGCCGGTGGTGGTGGTCATGACGAAATGGTTGTCGGCCAGACACGCGGTCACACCGTCGTCGAAGACCATGCCGTCTTCCTTGCACATCAGACCGTAGCGCGCCTTGCCCACGTCGAGCTTGGTCCAGGCGTTGGTGTACACGCGGTTGAGGAATTCGCGGGCATCCGGGCCTTGAATGTCGATCTTGCCGAGGGTCGAGGCGTCGAGCAGGCCGACGCTATCGCGCACGGCTTGGCATTCGCGCTTGACCGCCGCGTGCAGGTCTTCACCGTTTTTCGGGAAGTACCAGGGACGCTTCCACTGACCGACGTCTTCAAACTCGGCGCCGTTCTTCACGTGCCAGGCATGCAGCGCGGTGTAGCGCACCGGTTCGAAGATGTGCCCGCAGTGCCGCCCGGCCACGGCGCCGAAGGTCACCGGCGTGTAGTTCGGACGGAACATGGTGGTGCCCATCTGCGGGATGGTCACGTTCAGCGAACGGGCGGCAATGGCCAGACCGTTGACGTTGCCGAGCTTGCCCTGATCGGTGCCGAAGCCCAGCGCGGTATAGCGTTTGACGTGCTCGACCGACTCGAAACCTTCGCGGGTCGCCAGTTCGATGCCACCGGCGGTGACGTCGTTCTGGAAGTCGACGAATTGCTTCGGTGCACGCGCCGAGTTTTTCTCGTGCGGCACCTGGAACAGCGCCAGGGTCGGCTCTTCAAGACGGCTCAGAGCTTTCGGCAACACGCCTTCGACAGTCTGGAAACCGGCCTCGGCGGCAGCGCGCACGCCACCTTCAAAACCGTCGGCCAGCGAATCGCCAAGCGCGTAGACGCCATTGATGCCACCGACGCACACGCGTTTCTGCGGTGCTTCGCCCGGTACGAAACCGAGAATGTCTTCCCGCCAGACCGGTTTGCCGCCGAGGTGCGAAGCCAGGTGAACCACCGGGCTGTAACCGCCGGAGCTGGCGACCAGATCGCACTCGAGCCACTCGCCCGGACTGGTCACGGCGTGGGCTTTTACGTCGATCGCGGCGACGCGGGCAGCGGTCACACGCTTGCTGCCACGCACTTCGATCACCGCACTGCCGGTGAGGATGCGAATGCCTTTGGCACGCGCTTCTTCAACCAATGCACCGCGCGGATTGCTGCGCGCGTCGGCGATGGCCACCACTTGCAGGCTGGCATCGAGCCAATCCAGAGCGACGCGATAGGCGTGATCATTGTTGGTCGACAGCACCAGTTTTTTGCCCGGCGCTACGCCATAACGACGCACGTAAGTCGACACCGCGCCGGCAAGCATGTTGCCCGGCACGTCGTTGTTGCCGTAGACCAGCGGACGCTCGTGGGCGCCGGTCGCCAGCACCACGCGCTTGGCGCGGACACGGTGGATGCGCTGACGCACCTGACCGATCGGCGCGCGATCGCCGAGGTGATCGGTGAGGCGTTCGTGAATGGTCAGGAAGTTGTGGTCGTGGTAACCGTTGACCGTGGCGCGCGGCAACAGCAGCACGTCCGGGGTGTTCTTCAGTTCGGCGAGGACGCTGGCAACCCATTCCATTGCCGGTTTGCCGTCGAGGCTTTCGCGGGAATCGAGCAGGCTGCCACCGAACTCTTCCTGCTCATCGGCCAGAATCACTCGCGCACCGCTGCGCGCAGCGGCCAGGGCAGCGGCGAGACCGGCCGGGCCGGCACCGACGATCAGCACGTCGCAGTGCTGGTTCATGTAGTCGTAGGTGTCCGGATCGTTCTCGGTCGGCGAACGGCCAAGGCCGGCAGCCTTGCGGATGTACTTCTCGTAGGTCATCCAGAACGATTGCGGGTACATGAAGGTTTTGTAGTAGAAACCCGGCGGCATCAGCTTGCCGCCGACCTTGCCGAGAATGCCCATCATGTCGTTGTTGACGCTCGGCCAGCCGTTGGTACTGGTGGCGACCAGGCCCTGATACAACGCCTGCTGCGTGGCACGCACGTTGGGAATCTGCGTGGCTTCGGTGGCACCGATCTGCAGCACTGCGTTCGGCTCTTCGGAACCGGCAGCGAAGATGCCGCGAGGGCGCGAATACTTGAAGCTGCGGCCGATGATATCGACGCCGTTGGCAATCAGTGCAGCGGCCAGCGAGTCGCCTTCGTAGCCTTTGTAAGTCTGGCCGTTGAAGGTGAAGCTCAGCACTTTGTTGCGGTCGATCCGTCCACCGTTGGACAGGCGATTGGTCTGGCTCATACCTTCTCTCCCAGCGCCGTCGTGGCTGTTTTTGCAGTGCCAGCCTTGTCGGTGAATTGCGGCTTCTCGCCGATCTTGTAGCTCTCGAGAATCTCGTAGGTCACGGTATCGCGAGTGACGTTGAAGTACTGGCGGCAACCGGCAACGTGGTCCCACAGTTCGTGGTGCAGACCGCGCGGGTTATCGCGGAAGAACATGTAGTCGCCCCATTCCTCATCGGTGCAGGCGTTCGGATCCAGCGGCCGCGGGATGTGCGCCTGGCCGGATGCATGGAATTCCTCTTCGGAGCGCAGTTCGCCGCAGTGAGGACAGAAGATGTGCAACATAGGGATTTCTCCTGTTAGTGGGCGACGGCAGCAGCGCCGTGTTCGTCGATGAGCGCGCCGTTGTGGAAACGGTCGATGGAAAACGGTGCAGCCAGCGGGTGCATTTCACCCTTGGCCAGACTCGCGGCAAACACGTTGCCCGAACCCGGTGTGGCCTTGAAGCCGCCGGTACCCCAACCGCAGTTGAAGAACATGTTCGGTACCGGAGTCTTGGAAATGATCGGGCAGGCGTCCGGGGTGGTGTCGACGATGCCGCCCCACTGGCGGTTCATGCGTACCCGCGAGAGCACCGGGAACATTTCGACGATGGCCTGAATCGTGTGTTCGATCACCGGGTACGAACCACGCTGGCCGTAGCCGTTGTAGCCGTCGATACCGGCGCCGATCACCAGGTCGCCCTTGTCGGACTGGCTGATGTAACCGTGCACGGCGTTGGACATGATCACGCTGTCGATAATCGGTTTGATCGGCTCGGACACCAGCGCTTGCAGCGGGTGGGATTCGATCGGCAGGCGGAAACCGGCAAGCTTGGCCATGTGCCCGGAGTTACCGGCCGTGACCACGCCGACGCGCTTGGCACCAATAAAACCCTTGTTGGTTTCGACGCCGATGCACACGCCGTTTTCCTTGCGGAAGCCGATCACTTCGGTCTGCTGGATCAGGTCCACGCCCAAGGCATCGGCGGCACGGGCAAAGCCCCAGGCCACGGCATCGTGTCGGGCGACGCCGCCGCGACGCTGCACGGTGGCGCCCATGATCGGGTAGCGGGTGTTTTTCGAGCAGTCCAGGTACGGAATTTCGTCCGCAACCTGCTTGGCGTCGAGCAGTTCGCCGTCGACGCCGTTGAGGCGGTTGGCGCTGACCCGACGCTCGGAATCACGGATGTCCTGCAGGGTGTGGCACAGGTTGTAGACGCCGCGCTGGGAGAACATCACGTTGTAGTTGAGATCCTGCGACAGGCCTTCCCACAATTTCATCGCGTGTTCGTAGAGGTGCGCCGACTCGTCCCACAGGTAGTTGGAACGCACGATGGTGGTGTTGCGCGCGGTATTACCGCCGCCCAGCCAGCCTTTCTCGACCACGGCGACATTGGTGATGCCGTGCTCCTTGGCCAGATAGTAGGCAGTCGCCAGGCCGTGCCCGCCGCCGCCGACGATGACCACGTCGTAGACTTTTTTCGGGGTGGGCGTGCGCCACATGCGCTGCCAGTTTTCGTGGTGGCTGAGCGAGTGTTTGAACAGGCCGAAGCCGGAATAGCGTTGCATAGTCATTACTCCAAAACCGACTCAGCGATAAACCGGGAAGTCTGCGCACAGGGCCGAAACCTGCTGGGCGACATTGGCCTCGACATCGGCGTCGCCGAGGTTGTCGAGGATGTCGCAGATCCAGCCGGCGAGGGTTTCGCACTGGCTGACCTTGAAGCCGCGCGTGGTCACCGCCGGGGTGCCGATGCGCAGGCCCGAGGTCACGAACGGCGACTGCGGGTCGTTCGGCACGGCATTCTTGTTCACCGTAATGTGCGCACGGCCCAGCGCGGCGTCGGCGTCCTTGCCGGTCAGGCCCTGACGGATCAGGCTGACCAGGAACAGATGGTTGTCGGTGCCGCCGGAGACCACATCGTAGCCACGCTTGATGAACACGCTGGCCATCGCCTGGGCGTTGTCGATCACTTGTTGCTGATAAGCCTTGAAGCCAGGCTCCAGCGCTTCCTTGAAGCACACCGCTTTACCGGCGATGACGTGCATCAGCGGGCCGCCCTGTGCGCCGGGGAAAACGGCGGCGTTGAGCTTTTTCTCGATCTCTTCGTTGGACTTGGCCAGGATCAGCCCGCCACGCGGACCGCGCAGGGTCTTGTGCGTGGTGGTGGTGACCACGTCGGCGTACGGCAGCGGATTCGGGTACAGGCCAGCAGCGACCAGACCGGCGACGTGAGCCATGTCGACGAACAGCAGCGCACCGACCTTGTCGGCGATTTGGCGGAAGCGCGGGAAATCCAGTGTCTTCGAGTAAGCAGAGAAACCGGCAACGATCATTTTCGGTTTGCACTCGACGGCCAAGCGCTCGACTTCGTCGTAGTCGATCAGCCCGGTGCCGGTGTTGATGCCGTACTGCACAGCGTTGTAGAGCTTGCCCGAGGACGACACTTTCGCGCCGTGGGTCAGGTGACCGCCGTGGGCCAGGCTCATGCCGAGGATGGTGTCACCCGGCTGGATCAGCGCCAGGTACACCGCGCTGTTGGCCGAAGAACCGGAGTGCGGCTGGACGTTGGCGTAATCGGCGCCGAACAGTTGCTTGGCGCGTTCGATGGCCAGCGCTTCGACCTTGTCCACATGCTCGCAGCCACCGTAGTAGCGCTTGCCCGGATAGCCTTCGGCGTATTTGTTGGTCAGGCCGCTGCCTTGCGCCTGCATGACGCGCTTGCTGGTGTAGTTCTCCGACGCGATCAGCTCGATGTGATCTTCCTGACGTTGCTCCTCGGCATTCATCGCCGCCAGCAGTGCATCGTCGTAACCCTGGATCTGGTCTTGCTTGCTGAACATCGCGTCTCTCCCAGCGGCATCTGTGCGCCATTCGTCTCGGTAAGGCACTGGCAATGATGGCAGTGCCCTTTGATGCGATGGTATGGCTGGCACAGACAGCTCAAATGCCTGCGCGCGCCACGCAAAGGTGCGTTTACGACATGGCTGGAAAAGGGTGGTCGGACACATCATCCGAAACTGTGGAGATCCCCGTGGGAGCGGGCTTGCTCGCGAAGAGGCCGTGTCAGTCATATCAATGCTGCCTGACACAACGCTTTCGCGAGCAAGCCCGCTCCCACAGGGGTTAGGTGTATGCCGCGCGGACGGCAAGCAGCAGGAGGAAATGCGCGGGATACAGCGCATATGCCCAGCGCCGCATCGGTGGTGGCTGCAGATGTCGCCCATGTCGCAACAAGAACATTCCGAGAATCGGCGCAAACAGACACGTCGCCAGGCCCAGAGTCGCCACGCTGTTACCGAACCGCGCCGATTCGAGCAACACCTGCCATTGGTTCGCTGCCAGACACACCAGCCCCGGCAACAGGCTCAAATACCAAGGCCGGTGAAATACCAGCAGCATCGCCAACGGCAACAATACGCCGAAGAAACCGAACATCAGTCGTTCTGAAAAAACCGCCGCAACCACCAGTGCGGCCAATGCGAGCAACCGCGCCACCGATGCTCGATCCTGCCAGCCGCGCGCCACCAGCAGGCCCAGCGCGAGCGTCGGCATCACGTTGAACGTGTCAGGGTCGGGGATATAAAAGCGATAAGGGATTTCGCTGATGGCGCTGAACAGTAACAGCCAGCCCAGATAGCGCCATTCCATCTCGCGTGAACCGTTACGGGCCAGATTCGCCGCCATTGCCAGGCAAAACCACGGAAACGCAAGACGACCCGGCACATACAGCCAGTCGGCGGAGAAGCCGACATATCGCAGGTGATCGAGCAACATGCTCAGCAACGCCAGCCATTTGAGCAGATCCAGGGCACCGTCGCGTTGGCTCAGGTGCATAATCGGCCCATAAACTGGTAATTTTCCCCACCCGACATCGCATGTGCTCCCCGGAAGATCTTCGGTAAAGTGCGCATCCTCATTGACCACGAGCCTTCACAAGAGTCTCGATTACGGAAGCCGGCCATGACCGACAAGAGCCAACAATTCGCCAGCGACAATTATTCCGGGATTTGCCCGGAAGCCTGGGCTGCCATGGAACAGGCCAACCACGGCCACCAGCGCGCTTATGGCGAGGATGAATGGACCGCCCGCGCGGCGGATCATTTCCGCAAACTGTTCGAAACCGACTGCGAAGTGTTCTTCGCCTTCAACGGCACCGCCGCCAACTCGCTGGCCCTGTCGTCGCTGTGCCAGAGTTACCACAGCGTGATCTGCTCGGAAACCGCCCACGTCGAAACCGACGAATGCGGCGCTCCGGAATTTTTCTCCAACGGCTCGAAGCTGCTGATCGCCGGCACTGAAAACGGCAAGATCACCCCGCAATCGATCCGCGAAGTCGCGCTCAAGCGCCAGGACATCCACTACCCGAAACCGCGTGTGGTGACCCTGACTCAAGCCACTGAAGTCGGCAGCGTCTACACCCCGGAAGAAGTCCGCGCCATCAGCGCAACCTGCAAGGAACTGGGCCTGCACCTGCACATGGACGGCGCGCGGTTCTCCAACGCCTGCGCATTCCTCGGCTGCTCGCCCGCCGACCTGACCTGGAAAGCCGGCGTCGACGTGCTGTGTTTCGGCGGCACGAAAAACGGCATGGCGGTGGGTGAAGCGATCCTGTTCTTCAACCACAAACTGGCCGAAGACTTCGACTACCGCTGCAAGCAGGCCGGGCAACTGGCGTCGAAGATGCGCTTTTTGTCGGCACCGTGGGTCGGCATTCTGGAAAACGACGCCTGGCTCAAATACGCCCGCCACGCCAACCACTGCGCGCAACTGCTGGCAGAACTGGTCAGCGACATTCCCGGCGTCGAACTGATGTTCCCGGTGCAGGCCAACGGCGTGTTCCTGCAACTGTCCGAGCCGGCCATCGCTGCGTTGACTGCAAAGAACTGGCGTTTCTACACCTTCATCGGCAAGGGCGGCGCGCGTTTCATGTGTTCTTGGGACACCGAAGAAGAACGCGTCCGCGAACTGGCGCGCGATATTCGCGAGGTCATGTCGGCCTGATTCCCCTCCCTAGTTGCATTCCCATGCTCAGCACGGGAATGCAGCCCGGGAGGCTGCGCGTCGCAGACCTGCATTTTCAGAATCGGACTACACCAAGGCCTACAGAAAGCACAAAAAACCCGCCATAGACTGCTCGCTCCCGATTCAAGGAGCGCACGCGATGGCAATTCCCGGCTACATGACAATCACGGGCAAGACCCAAGGGCTGATTTCGGCAGGCTGCTCAACGTCTGATTCGGTCGGCAACAGATATCAGGCGGCACACACCGATGAAATCATGGTGCTGTCGTACAGCCACAACCTCGCCAACCTCGACAACTCTCACCGAGCCACCCACGCGCCGGTCATTGTCACCAAAGTCGTCGACAAATCTTCACCGCTGCTGGCCCAGGCACTGGCCAACCGTGAAGAGATCGACTGCAAGATCAACTTCTACCGAACCTCCCCTCAGGGTCAGCAGGAAAAATACTTTTCTGTCTCGATCGACGGTGCGGTGCTCACCGAACTGAACCTGGATATGCCCCACGTCATTCTGCACAACGACGCGGAACCTCAGGAGCAGGTCGCCATTCGTTATCGTGGCATCAGCTGGGTGCATCACCTCGCCGGGACCAGCGGCCATGCCTCATGGGGCGAAGAAGGTTGAGCGATCAGCGCCACGACCTCAGCGACGTTCGACACGCTGCCGGCAAGCTGCTCGCACAGGCACAGACAGTCGGCTCACGTCATCTGGCATTCGGCAGTGCGCGCGTGCAGTTCAATCAGGCCATCGCGCGCTTCGTCAAGGGCATTGTCGATGATGTCGCCAGCGGCCGCCTTTCAGCGGACATGGGCCTTGACGCCCTTGCACAGGAACAGCGTCATCTTCTGAACCAATCCAGAGTTCTGGTACGCGGCATCAAAGGTGCCGTTCCTGAAGGGGTAAAAAAACGCCCGTTATCGATGCTCAGGCAGCCTGCCTCGCGCTCCGATCCAGACAGGTTGCTGCGCGCGATTCATCAGCAGAACCTCAGGGTGGCACGCGTCAATAACAGCAGCACCGCGCGCAGCCCTCACCCCGTCAACGACTTGAAGTTCTTCCCCAGCGAGCACTGGCCGCAAGATCGTCCGGCCCCATCGGAGCCGGGTTTTTACATCGTGCCGAAAAGCATTGTCGCCGAGAAGCTTGAGGCACAACTGCTCCCCTCCGCCAACCCGAATGTCATCGCCAGATTCAGAAGTTTGAATCCGACCCCGGACATGATTAAAGCCGGTTCGATGATCGTGCTGAGCGACCCTGACAATCAGCAATGCACATACGAGGAAGCATTGCTGATGCAGACCGCGCGTTTTGTCAGTGCGACGCTGGAACCGCTGACCGTGGAAGAAGCGGATTTCATGGCGCAGCACTATGGCGTGATCCAGACCGCACTTGCCTATGAATCAAAAGTGATCGGGGTCGTCACGGCCATGGCAGCCAATCATCTGGATGGCATAAAAAATGTTCTCGCAGATCTTGAGAAGTTGCATGTTCATACGCTGGACGCAAAAGGCCACCGGGTCTCTGAAGAATTCATAAACAAGCGTGACCAATTAATCAAAAAGCTGGACGTCCAACTCAATCGGTTCACCCGACAGAGTATTGGCATCCCCGATTACCCGAGCCTGAAGACCACTCTAGGCATTGATCATCCCTATCTTGTGCACCACTGGCGAAAAGCCGGCGGCATCGGCCAGAACCCAGGTTATGCCACGCATATTCGGGCAGTCAGCCAAGCATCACAGTACGTTAAATATGGCGGCTGGATCGGTACAGCGGTGGGTGGTGGCGCCTCCGCCTTAAAGGTGCAGGATGTCTGCATGCACGGAAGCGCGGAGGCATGTGAAAAAGTGAAGTTCACGGAGAGCGGAAGCTTTTTGGGTGGTGTGGGTGGCGGAATGGTTGCCGGCGCGCTCGTAAGCTTGACTGCCTCAACGATTTGCGTAGGCGCTGGCCTCCCGACAGGCGGGCTTGGCACTGTACTTTGCAGTGCGCTACTGGCAGGACTCGGAAATTACGCCGGCGGGACTTTGGGCGAGAAAGGCGGCGAACGGATCGCACAGAAAGTATACGAGGCTGTTAAATGACTCTTCGTACTTCAGAGAAAATATTCTTGTTGATTGGTATTGTAGACTTCGTCGGCATATTTACTTTGATAGGAGCGATGTTGTATGTCGCGAAAACAAAGACCGAAACCATATTGAACCATCTAACAAACAGTTCTATTTCGAGCAGACTGATAATGCTTTGGCACGGAGGTCCTTGGGGCAAAATCTACATGATGGGAGAAGTGTTCGACATCATGCGAAACCCTGAATTTTACATTCACACCGGAAAACTTTGCGCGAAAGACTTCGAAAACTTTCCCAAAAAACTGAAAAAGAACCTGATTATTTTATACAAACTGGTTTTCATTTTTTTTGCAATTATGATGTGCTTGGGAATAAGCTCATCCGTAGATCAAATTAACAATATCGTAAAAGATCCAATTGTGATCATGACACTGGTGAGTTTCACAGGTCTTTTAGTGGTAAATGGAATTTTACTTTATACCGCCAAGAGAAGACTGGATACGATCCTAAATAGCCTGAAACGCAGTTCAATCACATCGTCTTTGCTCATGTTATGGCAAGCGGGCCTGGGGGGACGTATTTATATGTTGGGTGAGATTTTCGGCATCCTCAAAAAACCCGCACGGTACATTTCCCAAGGCAAAGTCAGCGCAAGAGACGTTAAGAATTTCCCGCCAAAACTCAAACGCGACCTGCTCAAACTGAATAAATACCAGCAAATATTTGGCTTTGCCTTTGTGGGCTTCGGCCTGCTCGCTTTGTTCGGGCTGATTTGAAATTGCACTTTCCCGGTCGATCTCCTCATTTAGGAGATCGACCCAAGTTCATGCCTATTTAAAACTCAATCCGCACATCCCCCTTCGGCACGCTGCAGCACGACAGGATAAATCCTTCCGCCTCGTCATCCTCGGTAATCCCGCCGTTGTGTTCCATCTCCACTTCGCCGCCCAGTTTCATCACCTTGCACGTTCCGCAGATACCCATGCCGCAGGCTTTCGGGATCATCAGGCCAAGCTTGGCGGCGGCTGCGTGGACGGTTTCGCCCGGGCCCACGCGGATGCTTTTGCCGGAGGCGGTGAATTCGACCTGGTGCAGATCCGCTGCGTCGATTTCCGGCGCATCGGCGGCTTGTTCGGCCTGTTCCACCGCGTCGGCGCGGGCCTCGGGTGGCGTGGCGCCGAAGGATTCTTCGTGGTAGCGCGACATGTCGTAGCCGGCCGCTTCCAGCAGGCGCTTGACCGCAGTCATGTATGGCGTCGGGCCGCAGCAGAACACTTCGCGTTCGAGGAAGTCCGGAACCATCAGTTCGAGCATCTTGTGATTCAGATAACCGCGATAACCGGCCCATGGCTCACCGAGGCCGTGCTTTTCACAGATCAGGTGCAGGCTGAAGTTGTCGATCCGCGACGCCATGTGCTCGAGCTCGCGGTGATAGATGATGTCTTTCGGCGAGCGCGCGCTGTGCACGAAGGTCATGTCGACGTTGGCGTTGGTGTCGTAGAACCAGCGCGCCATCGACATGCACGGGGTGATGCCGACACCGCCGCTCAAATACAGGACCTTCGGGCTAGGAAAGTCGATCGCGTTGAACAGCCCGACCGGGCCGTGCACCGCCAACTCCTGCCCCTCATGCAAAGTGTCGTGCAACCAGTTCGAGACCTTGCCGCCCGGCACGCGTTTGATCGTCACCGAAAAGCTGTACGGCACCGACGGCGAGCTGGAAATCGTGTACGAGCGCATGATCGGCTGGCCTTCGATTTCCAGCTCCAGGGTGACGAACTGCCCCGGCTTGAAGAAGAACAGGATCGGCTGGTCGGCCATAAAGCAGAAGGTGCGCACATCCCAGGTTTCCTGGATGACTTTGACGCAACGGACAATGTGTCGGCCATTGGCCCAGGTCTGGGTGGTGACCGGATTCAGGAAGCTGTTGGACATGCTGTTCTCCACGGCCGACTGTCGGCCTCTTGTCGGCGATTCTGCGTATAGCGCAGACCGTGCGTTTACCTATCCGCGACATTGACATACTTATCGCGACCAGCCCTTGAACACCGGGCCTTGCGCGTCGGGAACAGATTGCGCCATGTCGCCCATGGATAAGGTTCGGGGCAGCGCCGGCCCCACACTCGCCCCAACACAAGACGACTTCTTTACACCTTGCGTAGCAACCGTTTTGCAGCACACCTGATCAGCCACTTTCGCCGGCCACGCAGAGGGCCATGAGGATTACATCGATGGACGTCACCGCAAAAATCAGCCTGGGCGATCCGCTGGAACCCGCACGCAAGGCCACCGCACAGATGCTGCAGGAGCGCGAGCGGACGTTTTCGCTGCCGCAACCGTTCTACAGCGATGAGCGGTTGTTCGATATCGACATGCAGGAGATCTTCCAGAAAGAGTGGTTGATCGCCGGCATGACCTGCGAGATCCCGGCCAAGGGCAACTACCTGACCCTGCAGGTCGGCAAGAACCCGATCATCGTCATTCGCGGCGCCGAAGGCGTGGTGCATGCGTTTCACAACGTCTGCCGCCACCGTGGCTCGCGCCTGTGCACCAGTGAAAAAGGCAAAGTCGCCAAACTGGTCTGCCATTACCACCAGTGGACCTACGAACTGGACGGTCGCCTGCTGTTCGCCGGCACCGAGATGGGCGCCGACTTCGACATGAAGCAGTACGGCCTGAAACCGGTGAATGTGAAAACCGCTGGCGGCTACATCTTCATCAGCCTGGCGGAGAACCCGCCGGCCATCAATGACTTCCTGTCGACGCTCAACCATTACATGGAACCGTACGACATGGAGAACACCAAGGTGGCGATCACCACCACCTTGATGGAGAAGGCCAACTGGAAACTGGTGCTGGAGAACAACCGCGAGTGCTACCACTGCAACGCGTCGCACCCGGAACTGTTGAAAACTCTGCTGGAGTGGGACGACGTCACCGACCCGCGCGCCGATCAGGCGTTCAAGGATCACGTCGCCGCCTCCGCCGCTGCCTGGGAAGCGGAAAAGATCCCCTACGCTCACGCCAGTTTCGGCCTGCGCAACCGCATCGTGCGCATGCCGCTGCTCAAGGGCACCGTGTCGATGACCCTCGACGGCAAACAGGGCTGCGCGAAACTGATGGGCCGCATCAAGAACCCGGACCTGGGCTCGATGCGCATCCTGCATCTGCCGCACTCGTGGAACCACTGCATGGGCGATCACATCATCGTCTTCACCGTGTGGCCGATCAGCGCCCAGGAAACCATGGTCACCACCAAGTGGCTGGTGCACAAAGATGCGGTGGAAGGTGTTGATTACGACGTCGAGCGCATGCGCCAGGTGTGGGACGCGACGAACGATCAGGACCGCCGTCTGGCTGAGGAAAACCAGCGCGGGATCAACTCCACCGCTTACCAGCCGGGGCCTTATTCCAAGACGTATGAATTCGGCGTGGTCAACTTCGTCGACTGGTACAGCGAGCGGATGTTGAACAACCTCGGGGCCGAGCCAGCGCCTTACCTCAAAGGCGTTCCGGTTCAGGGCTGATCAAGAGCAAAAAATCGCAGCCTGCGGCAGCTCCTACAGGTGGAATGCATTCCCCTGTGGGAGCGGGCTTGCTCGCGAAGAAGTCTGACAAACACCACTGACCTGAAGCCATTTAGATCAATTTCTGATCAATACCTCCGCCGCCCATACCCACCAAGCCTTCCAGCCTTCCGCAAACAAGTTATCCACATACCCGCCCACAGCAAATGGGGGTAACTGGGGATGAGTCGAAAAATATCCTGCTGATTTGCAAAGAAAAATCGTGACTTATTCTGAATCACGGTTTCTGAAAACGATCGATCGTTTTTTGATCAGCCTCGCGCAGGCCACGGATTTAAAGGCTTCCAGCGGGGAGCGAACACGTTATCCACAGAAGCGCCAACAGAGATCGGGGACAACTTTCAATCGCCTGTGGAAAAACACCTATGACTGGGGAAAACCCCTCGCGCTTACAGCTCTCGGCATCTGGAGGACGCATTTGATCAATAATTGATCAAACCCCTGCAAACCCCGCTGCATATGGCCTACAGAAGATAGCGAACATCTTATCCACAGAAGCGCCAACAGAGATTGGGGGCAACTTATGGATTTCTACCAAGGGAAAAGCCCGATAAATCCGTAAGTTACGTTGATCGTTTTTTGATCTTGTGGCTGAAAGGCTTGAACGGCATGGGGTGCGCGCAAGGGCGAACACGTTATCCACAGCTTCGCCAACAGGGATTGTGGGTAAACAGTAAAGATTGACTGTGAATGAATACCAAATGTGGGAGCGAGCCTGCTCGCGAATGTGTCGCGTCAGTCGATGCAGGTGTCGGCTGACAGTCCTCCTTCGCGAGCAGGCTCGCTCCCACTGGGGTTGTTCCGTGCCTGGAAGAGGGTGACTAGCGGACTACGCCCTCTTCAATCAGCAGCTTCAGAATCGCTTCAGCGCCGGCCTGGGCAGTAACGCCTTTGAGCACCTGCCCCCCGCCGCCACTGGCCTTGGCTGTCGCGGCCTTCATCCGGTCGGCGCCGCTCTTGGCCTTGATCACCTTCAAGCGCTTGGGCCGTGGCTTGGCCGGTTGCAGCGTGGCGACGGCCAACAATTCGTCCTCCATCACGTCAACGTCATCGGCGGCCAATTCGCCTCGTCTTGCCGGGCCATACGCGCTCTGCCGAGGCTTCGGCGCGGCGTTATCCACAGTCGCCAGAAAAGGCAGTTTGACCTTCAAGCGGCGTCGCTGCCCGCGCGGTAACGCTTGCAGAACCAGCGCCGAACCGTCGTTGATCGATTCGACCTGCGCCAGGCCCACCACCAGCGGCCAGCCCAGACCTTCAGCCAGCAGGAACGGCAACATCCCCGAACCTTCACCGGTTTCCGCCTGGCTGCCGGTCAGCACCACTTGCGCTCCGGCATCGCGCAGGTACGCGGTCAGCGCCGGCAAGGCATCGGCGCCAGCGGGTTGTTCCAGCACATGCAGCTGTTCCAGGCCCATGCCCATATAGGCGCGCAGGGCCGGTTCGGCAACATCACCGGCGTGCAGCACTTGCAGATTATCCCCAGCCAGTTGCAGGCCCAGTTCCACCGCGCGCGCATCCTGATCGGCGCGCCGTGGCCGACCCGAAGTCGGGTGAGCGCCGATTGAAACCAGACTGATAACGTTCGTGTTCATAAGGTTTCCTTAAGCCGCATCGCGCTTGGCTTCGTTGCGGTAAGCCGCGACCGCTTCGATCAACGCTTGCAGAATCTCTGCGCTTTCGCCGATTACCGAAAGGTCGGCACGCTTGATCATGTCGCAACCCGGATCGAGGTTGATCGCCACCACCTTGTCGCAAGCGCCAATGCCTTGCAGGTGCTGAATCGCGCCAGAGATACCCACAGCCACATAGACCCGCGCAGTGACCCAGGTGCCGGACGCACCGACCTGGCGATCACGGGCCATGAAGCCATCGTCCACCGCCACGCGCGAAGCGCCCTCGGTGGCGCCAAGTGCTGCGGCGGTTTCGTGGAACAACTGCCAGTCCTTCACACCATTACCGCCGGAGAAGATGAACTCGGCTTCGGCCATCGGAATCGCCGCCGGATCTACCGCCACTGCGCCGAGATCTTCAATGCGCGACAAGCTGCGTGCCACGCTTGTGGATAACTCCACCGGCAACGCTTCGTGACGGGTTTCGCTGACCGGTTCGGCGCATTCGGCAGCGGCGAGAATCAACCGCGCCAGCGGACGCGCCAGGTCTTGCAATCCGGCGCCGGCGCGACCGATGCATTCCTGATCCTTGACCTGCCAGACCCGCGTGGCCGGACGTTCGCCCAAGGCTGCAGCAAAGCGTCGGCCGAGTTCCCCGCCCCCGCTGCGGCTGTCCGGCAGCAACCAGTGACGCGGATTGAACTGGTTATCCACAGCGCGCAAACCCTGCACCCGTTGTTCCGGTGCATAACCGCTGAATTCCTCGCCTTCAAGCACCAGCAAGCGATCGACGCCTGCTGTTTCGAAAGCGCTTTCCTTGTGCTCGCCGAACACCACAGCAAGCACTGCACCATCGCTGCCGGCCAGTTGGTGAGCGAGGCCGAGCAGATCGCGGTCGTGGCTGCTCAGGCGACCACCGACCATATCCGGCACCACGCTGATGTAGAACGCCGGAGCCGGTACCTGATGCAGCGGCAACTGCACTTCAACAGCAGCGGAACGTTTGACCGCCCCGCCCTGTTGCGCACCACTGCGATCGATCCGTTTGATGCCGTTGGGGCCGATAAAACCCATGCCGTGCAGATTCTTGCGGATGACGCCATTGGGCCCCATCCAGCTGTGTTGCGCCGGTTGCATCGCCGCGTGCAGCGGATGCAGGCGGTTGCGCGCAATCCATTCGGCGCGCGGGTCGCGGCGGATAATGTCGCTCATCAGTGCACCTCCGCAGGTTCACGTTTGGCCGGCGTAGCAGGCTTGCTTGGCGCGGCGTCTTCGAGCAACGCGTCGGCGACCAGTTCGGCGATGTCCTTGATCAGCGGACGCGGTTCGACCACGCCTTCGAGCATCGCCGTGCACTGTGGACAACCCACCGCCACCAGTTCGGCGCCGGTTTCGCGGATGTCGTCCATGCGCATGTCGGGGATGCGCTGCTTGCCCGGAATGTCAGTGATCGGCGCGCCACCACCACCGCCGCAGCAGCGCGAACGGAAGCCGGAACGTTGCATTTCCTTGACTTCGATGCCGAGGGCACGCAGCACTTCGCGCGGCGCTTCGTACTCGCCGTTGTAGCGGCCCAGGTAGCACGGATCGTGATAGGTGACGCTGCTGCCTTTGTGCTGACCGAGATTGAGCGCGCCGGCCTGAATGATCTCGGCCATGTAGGTGCTGTGGTGCTGCACCAGATAATTGCCATCGAAGGCGCCGTATTCGTTTTTCAGCACATGGAAACTGTGCGGATCGCAGGTGACGATGCGGTTGAAGCTGTATTTGGCCAACGTCTGAATGTTGCGCCTGGCCAGCAACTGGAACGTCGCTTCGTCGCCGAGACGCCGCGCTACATCGCCGCTGTCGCGCTCTTCGAGGCCGAGCACGGCGAAGTCGATGTTCGCCGCTTTCAGCACTTTGACGAACGCACGCAGGGTGCGCTGGTTGCGCATGTCGAAGGCGCCATCGCCGACCCAGAACAGCACGTCGGTGGATTTCTTTTCGCTGAGCAAATTGAGGTTCAGATCCGCCGCCCAGTTCATCCGCCCGCCCGGGGCGAAACCGCCGGGGTTGTCGGTGGCGATCAGGTTTTCGAGGACTTCGGCGCCTTTGTTCGGGGTCGCGCCTTTTTCCAGGGTCAGGTGACGGCGCATGTCGACGATCGCATCGACGTGCTCGATCATCATCGGGCATTCCTCGACGCAGGCGCGGCAGGTGGTGCATGACCACAGGGTTTCGGCATCGACCAGACCGTTGACGATCGGTTGGTGCGGGTTGCCGCCATGCTCGCCGATCGGTTTGCCTGGATACGGGCTGCCGGCGAACTTCGCGTCAGTGCCGCCGGCGAGGCCGACGACCATGTCCTGAATCAGTTTTTTCGGGTTCAGCGGCTGGCCGGCGGCGAAGGCCGGGCACGCTGCTTCGCACTTGCCGCACTGCACGCAGGCGTCGAAACCGAGCAACTGGTTCCAGGTGAAATCCTTGGGTTTTTCCACGCCCAGCGGCGCATCGGGATTGTTCAGGTCCAGCGGCTTCAAACCGGTCGAGCGCCCGCCGCCAAAGCGTTCCGGGCGACGGTGCCAGGCCAGGTGCAAAGCACCGGCAAAGGCGTGTTTCATCGGCCCGCCCCAGGTCATGCCGAAGAACAGTTCCGACACGCCCCACGCCACGCCCACGCCGAGAATGGCGGCGAGCACCCAGCCGCCGAAGTTCTCCGGCAGGATCCCGGCCACCGGCAGGGTCACCAGGAAAAACGACGCCGAGAACGCCAGCAGGCTTTTCGGCAGGCGCATCCACGGGCCTTTTGACAGACGCGCAGGCGGATTGACCCGGCGCAGGTACATGAAGATCGCGCCGACAAACATCACCGCCGACATCAGCAGCAAGGCGTAGCCAAGGATGCGGTTATGCAGGCCGAAACCGTGCACCAGAATGGCCAGCACAATCGACGCCACCGCACCGCCCGCCGTGGCGACGTGGGTGTTGGCAATGTATTTGTCCCGCGCGACGACGTGGTGCAGGTCGACCATGTAGCGCTTGGGCATGGCCAGTAGACCGCCGAGCAGATCGACCTTCGCCGCCCGCCCCCGGCGCCACATGTTCATCCGCCGCAACGCGCCGAGGACAGCAAGGCCCAGGGCTGCGAACAACAGGATTGGAAGAAGGGTGTTCAACATGGTGAAGCTCCCACCAGTACAACCTGGAGAAACACGATCCGCTTTACTGTGGGAGCGAGCCTGCTCGCGAAAGCGGTGAGTCAGTCGACATCATCGTCAACTGACAGATTGCATTCGCGAGCAGGCTCGCTCCCACAGGGTTTGGTGCAAGCCGTCAGAAATCCTTGCACAACCGCAGTGCGTCGTAGATCGCGGCGTGTGTATTACGCTGCGCCACGCAGTCGCCGATGCGGAACAGCAAGTAGCCGTCGCCCGCCTCGCTCAGCGAAGGTTGCGGCTGAATCGCGAACAGTGCTTCGACGTCGATCTGGCCCTTGTTGCGCGAGCCATCCTTGAGGGCGTAGTAGATTTCCTCGTCCGGGCGCACGCCGTTTTCGACGACCACCTGATCGACCACCCGCTCCTCTTTCGCACCGGTGTATTCGTTCTCCAGCACCGCAATCAGCTTGTCGCCCTCGCGGTAGACCTTCTCCAGCATCATGTCGCCGGTCATGATCACTTCTTTCGGGTACATGCTGCGGTAGTAGGTCGGGAACGACGTACCGCCGATGGCCACGCCCGGTTTGATGTCGTCGGTGACGATCTCGACCTGGCTGCCCTTGTCGGCGAGGAAGTCGGCGACCGACATCCCGGTGAACTCGCAAATGGTGTCGTAGACCAGCACGTTCTTGCCCGGCGCAACCTTGCCGTCGAGCACGTCCCAACTGCTGACCACCAGCCCTTCGGCCGCGCCCCAGTGTTCGTTCTGCTCAAGGTACGGATGACCGCCGACCGCCAGCACCACGACATCCGGACGCAGGTCCATGATGGTGTCGGCATCCGCCGCCGTACCCAGGCGCAGATCGACTTTCAACCGCGCCAGTTCCAGCTGGAACCAGCGGGTGATGCCGGCGATCTGGTCACGTTGCGGTGCTTTCGATGCGGTGGTGATTTGCCCACCGATGAATTCCTTCTTCTCGAAAAGCGTGACGTCGTGGCCACGCTCGGCAGCCACGCGTGCCGCTTCCATCCCGGCCGGGCCGGCACCGACGATCACCACTTTGCGTTTCGGCCCGGTGGATTTCTCGATGATGTGCGGCACGCCCATGTATTCACGGGAGGTCGCGGCGTTCTGGATGCACAGCACGTCCAGGCCCTGATACTGGCGGTCGATGCAATAGTTGGCACCTACGCACTGCTTGATCTGGTCGATCTGGCCCATCTTGATCTTGGCGATCAGGTGCGGGTCAGCGATGTGCGCGCGGGTCATGCCGACCATGTCGACGTAACCGCCTTCAAGGATGCGCGTGGCCTGGTTCGGGTCCTTGATGTTCTGCGCGTGCAGCACCGGCACCTTGACCACTTCCTTGATCCCGGCAGCCAGATGCAGGAACGGCTCCGGTGGATAACTCATGTTCGGAATCACGTTGGCCAGGGTGTTGTGGGTGTCGCAACCCGAGCCGACCACGCCGATGAAATCGAGCATGCCGGTGTCGTCGTAATACTTGGCGATCTGCTTCATGTCCTCGTGGGACAAGCCGTCCGGGTGGAACTCGTCACCGCACAGGCGCATGCCCACGCAGAAATCGTCACCGACCTCGGCACGCACGGCTTTCAGGACTTCAAGACCGAACTTCATCCGCCCTTCGAAGCTGCCGCCCCATTCATCGGTGCGCTTGTTTACGCGCGGACTCCAGAACTGGTCGATCATGTGCTGGTGCACGGCCGACAGTTCGACGCCGTCGAGGCCACCGGCCTTGGCCCGGCGCGCAGCCTGGGCGTAGTTTCCGATCACCCGCCAGATCTCTTCCGGCTCGATGGTCTTGCAGGTGGCGCGGTGCACCGGTTCACGGATGCCCGACGGCGACATCAGCGTCGGCCAGTTGAAACCGTCCCAGCGCGAACGACGGCCCATGTGGGTAATCTGGATCATGATCTTGGCGCCATGCTTGTGCATCGCGTCAGCCAGATTCTGGAAGTGCGGAATGATCCGGTCGGTGGACAGATTGACCGAACTCCACCATTCCTGCGGGCTGTCGATCGCCACGACGGACGAACCGCCACAGATCGCCAGGCCGATACCGCCCTTGGCTTTCTCCTCGTAGTATTTGACGTAGCGGTCGGTGGTCATGCCACCGTCAGTCGCGTAGACCTCGGCGTGCGCGGTGCTGAGCACGCGGTTGCGGATGGTCAGTTTGCCGATCTGGATCGGCTGGAACATTGCTTCGAAAGCCATGGCACGGTCCTCGGCTTACAACGGCTTGACGATAAACAAGCCGTCATCGTGGCCCTCTTCGGAGCCTCCGTAGACTTGTTCGGCCACAGTACGGATCTTGCTGCCACGGGCTTCGAGAATCTGGTCCATGGCCCCGGCGAACCAGCCGGTGAACATGTAATCGACCTTGCGTCCGACCTTGCCGTAGACGTAGACAAACGCCGAGTGCTCGAGCTTGACGCTGGCGGTGCCCTTGTCGAGGTCGATGTCCTGGATCTTGAACAGGCCCCAGCCACGCTGCGACAGGCGCTTCATGTAGTGTTCGAACACCGCGACGCCTTCCAGGCCGTGGCATTCGGCTTCTTTTTCACACCAGTGCCAGGCGGATTTGTAGCCGGCCTTGTAGAGGATCTCGGCATAGGCTTCAGCGCCGAGCACTTCCTCGATGCCCATGTGGTTGTTGACGAAAAAGTGGCGCGGCACATAGAGCATTGGCAGGGCGTCGGAGGTCCAGACACCGGTCTCGCTGTCGACTTCGATTGGCAATTGCGGGGCGATCTTGGCCATGGAAACTTAACTCCAGAAAATTTTGTGTGTTGCCCCCGACGCGGATGGCCGGGGGAAAGGATTCAGAAGTGCGGCGGCTTATTCGCCCCAGACATCTTTCAAGACGTTGACCCAGTTCTCGCCCATGATCTTGCGCACCACACGCTCGGAATGGCCGCGCTTGAGCAGGGTTTCGGTGAGGTTGGGGAATTCGCCGACGGTGCGGATGCCCAGCGGGTTGATGATCTTGCCGAAGCTGGTCAGGCGGCGGGCGTAGCCCTTATCGTGGGTCAGGTATTCGAAGAAGTCCTGGCCGTGGCCCTGAGTGAAATCGGTGCCGATACCGATGGCGTCTTCGCCGACGATGTTCATGGTGTATTCGATGGCTTCGGCGTAATCGTCGATGGTCGAATCGATGCCCTTGGCGAGGAACGGCGCGAACATGGTCACGCCGACAAAACCGCCGTGGTCGGCAATGAACTTCAGTTCTGCGTCGGACTTGTTGCGCGGGTGCTCTTTGAGGCCCGACGGCAAGCAGTGCGAGTAGCAGACCGGTTTTTTCGATTCGAGGATGACTTCTTCGGAGGTCTTGGAACCGACGTGGGACAGGTCGCACATGACGCCCACGCGGTTCATCTCGGCGACGATTTCGCGACCAAAACCCGACAGGCCGCCATCACGCTCGTAGCAACCGGTGCCGACCAGGTTCTGGGTGTTGTAGCACATCTGCACGATACCGACGCCGAGCTGCTTGAACACCTCGACGTAGCCGATCTGGTCTTCGAAAGCGTGGGCATTCTGGAAGCCGAAGAGAATACCGGTCTTGCCCTGCTCCTTGGCGCGACGGATGTCGGCGGTAGTGCGCACCGGCATCACCAGGTCGCTGTTTTCGCGGATCAGTTTCTGGCTGGCAGCAATGTTGTTCACGGTCGCCTGAAAGCCTTCCCACACCGACACAGTGCAGTTGGCTGCCGTCAGACCGCCCTTGCGCATGTCTTCGAACAGCTCGCGGTTCCATTTGGCAATGATCAGACCGTCGATAACGATGCTGTCGGCGTGTAATTCGGCTGGGCTCATCAGGCGTCCCCTTATTGGCGATTCATGCGCCGAATCGTCTGCCGGCGCTTTGGGGCCAGCATATGCCTCGGTGCCGGGGCGACCGGGTGCAAAAACGACAGGGGAATTGCCGAAAGCGTCAATCCGCGACAAAGGGTCGTCGGCCGCCCTCCTCGGCTGGCTGTTCAAGCCCGCGTGCTTGCGCCAGAATCTGCCGCAGCCTGCACCTACCCACGGATTAGAGCGACCCCAATGAAATCGATCTTCCTCGCCCTGGCACTGATTGCGACCGGCGCCCACGCCGCCGAAGAATCCGAGAACAACCCGTGCGATGCGGTGGAAAACGACATCCAGACCCTGGAATGCTCCGCCTACAGCCGTAGCACCGCCGAAGACCTGCTCAAAGACAACTACGCCAGCCTCAACGAACGCATGCAGACCGCTTACGGCAAGAACCCGACGCAACTGGCCGACATCATCGCCAAACTGAAAACCGCCCAGCAGCAGTGGCTGAAGACGCGGGATGCGGATTGCGCGGTGGAAGCGTTCCCGGCCACGGCGGGGAGCAAGGCCTTCACCATTGCGCAGAACGATTGCGTGGCGCGGATGAGTGATGAACGGTCGGAGTTTTTGGAGTCGATCGGGCAAGAATAAACATACAAAGGATAAATCAATGATTCCTCATGAAGTGGTCAGCCAAATGGTTGACGGCGCAACACCGATCCGCGCCTGGCGCGAACATCTCAACCTGACTCAGGAAGAAGTGGCGAAGCGCATGGGCATCTCGCAACCGGCGTTTGCCCAGCAGGAAACAGTCGCCAAACCTCGCAAGGCCACCCGCGAGAAAATCGCCGCCGCGTTCGGCATCACAGCCAGTCAGCTTGAGCTGTAAGCTGCCCTCTTTATTCCAAGGAATTCCCATGAACATCTGCGGCATTGAAATCAAAGGCAGCGAAGCGATCATCGCCGTGGCGGCGCTCGACGGTTCGACGTTGAGCCACGTCCCTCTCGCTACGAAGAAGATTGCTCTGGATGACGATGACGAGGCGGCGAACGTGCGGCGGTTCGCGGCGCAGGTGGCGTCGTTTGTGCGGGAAAACTCGGTGGACCGGATCGCGATCAAGAAGCGCAGCAAAAAGGGCGAGTTTGCCGGTGGGCCGACGACGTTCAAGATCGAGGGCGTGTTTCAACTGCTTGATGGTTGTGAGGTGACGCTGCTGTCGCCGCAGACGATCAACGCGCAGGCCAAGAAGCACAACTTTGAACTGCCGGGGACGTTGAACAAATATCAGCATGAGGCGTACAAAGCGGCGTGTTCGGCGTTGGTGAAGAAGTAAGCGTTTTTCCAGACAATGAAGATCCAATGTGGGAGCGAGCCTGCTCGCGAAAGCGGTGGATCAGTCAATCCTGTATTGACTGACACGCCGTCTTCGCGAGCAGGCTCGCTCCCACATTGGTTTTGGGTACATCCATTCAGGCGTTGGCGGTACGGCGGTCTTCGCGCGGGCAGCGGGCGAAACGCGCGCGATAGCTGCGGGTGAAGTACGACGGCGATTCAAAGCCGCAGGCGATGCTCACTTCAAGCACGCTCATATCGGTCTGGCGCAGCAGCTGCCGGGCCTTTTCCAGTCTCAGGCGCAGATAGAAGTTGCTCGGCGTATCGTTCAGGTGCAGCCGGAACAAACGCTCCAGCTGCCGCCGGGTCACCTTGATCGATTCCGCCAGTTGCAGCGTGGTCAGCGGCGGCTCGCTGTGCTGCTCCATCTCGCCGATCACCTGTACCAGTTTCTTATTGCTGATGCCGTAACGCGTGGCGACTTCCATGCGCTGGTGATCCTTGCGCGGGCGAATGCGCCCCAGCACAAACTGCTCGCTGACCTGAATCGCCAGTTGCGGGCCGTGGGCCTGGGCGATCAGGTCGAGCATCAGATCAATCGAGGCCGTTCCTCCCGCCGAGGTGATCCGCCGCCGATCAATCTCGAACAGCTCCTGGGTCACGCTGAGCTGTGGATAAGACTCCTTGAACGCATCGATCGCCTCCCAGTGCAGGGTCAGGCGATGGCCATCGAGCAGGCCCGCTTCAGCGAGGACGAAGCTGCCGGTGTCGATGGCGCCGAGGGTCACGCCGTCCTTGTCCAGCCTGCGCAACCAGTGCTCCAGCGTCGGCGTGACGAACTTCAGCGGTTCGAAGCCGGCCACCACCAGCAAGGTCGCGCCTTTCTTCAGCGGCTCCAGCGCCGCATCGGCGTTGACCGACATGCCGTTGCTCGCCAGTACCGCGCCGCCATCGGCGCTGAGCACATGCCAGCGGTACAACTCGCCGCGAAAGCGGTTGGCCACGCGCAACGGTTCGATCGCGGAAATAAAGCCGATGGCGGAGAACCCCGGCATCAGCAAAAAGTAGAAATCCTGGGACATGGGCGCACTCGGTTGGCGGGTCGCGTGGCTCGTTCATACGCCGATTATCGGCGGCGTTCAAGCATGCAGGTCGCTACAGTGCAAATGCCAGTCGCCGCAGTGCGCTTTCACGGGCGCATAGCTGCGTAACTTGGCCTCACCGGCGCGCAGATGCCGGGAACCACAATAATCGAACTGCCGAGGAACCCGACATGAAACGACTGATCAGCAGCTGCGTTCTTGCACTCAGCGGTACCGCTTTTTTCAGCACCGGCGTAATGGCGGCCGAACCCGCCTCCTGCAAGAACGTACGCATGGGCGTGGTCAACTGGACTGACGTGATCGCCACCAGTGCCATGACCCAGGTCCTGCTTGACGGCCTCGGCTACAGCACCAAACAGACCAGCGCCTCGCAGCAGATCATCTTCGCCGGGATTCGCGATCAGCGCCTGGACCTGTTCCTCGGCTACTGGAACCCGCTGATGACCCAGACCATCACGCCGTTCGTCGAGGCCAATCAGGTGAAAGTGCTCGAAGCACCTAGCCTGAAAGACGCCCGTGCCACCCTCGCCGTGCCGACCTATCTGGCTGACAAGGGGCTGAAAACCTTCGCCGACATCGCCAAGTTCGAGAAGGAACTGGGCGGCAAGATCTACGGCATCGAGCCAGGCTCCGGCGCCAACACGCAGATCAAGGCGATGATCGCCAAGAACCAGTTTGGTCTGGGCAAATTCCAGCTGGTCGAATCGAGCGAGGCCGGCATGCTCGCCGCCGTCGATCGCGCCGTGCGCCGCAAGGAAGCCGTAGTGTTCTTCGGTTGGGCGCCGCACCCGATGAACGTCAACATTCAGATGACCTATCTGACCGGCAGCGAAGACGCCCTCGGCCCGAACGAAGGCATGGCCACGGTGTGGACGGTCACGTCACCGAAGTACGCCGAGCAATGCCCGAACATCGGCCGCCTGCTGGCCAACCTGACGTTCACCGCCGAAGCCGAGAGCCGGATGATGCAGCCGCTGCTCGATCATAAAGATGCCTTCGAATCGGCCAAGCAATGGCTCAAGGACCACCCTGAAGACAAACAGCGCTGGCTTGAAGGTGTGACGACTTTCGATGGCAAACCGGCTGCTGAAAACCTCCAGCTGACCAGCAAATAACCTTTTATTGAACCCCCCTCTCCCAGATGGGAGAGGCAACTGAACCACGCTTCGCAGCCCCGCCACGGGCTGCGGACAGACCCATCACGCCTGAAGGAAACGGATCATGAACCACGACGTCATCATCACCTGCGCACTCACCGGTGCTGGCGACACGACCGCCAAGAGCCCACACGTGCCGGTCACTCCGAAACAGATTGCCGCTGCAGCGGTGGAAGCCGCCAAGGCCGGCGCCACCGTCGTGCACTGCCATGTCCGTGATCCGCAGACCGGCAAGTTCAGCCGTGACGTGGCGCTGTACCGCGAAGTGATGGAGCGCATCCGCGAGGCGGACGTCGACATCATCGTCAACCTCACCGCCGGGATGGGCGGCGATCTGGAAATCGGCGCTGGCGAGAAGCCGATGGAGTTCGGCCCGAACACCGATCTGGTCGGCCCGCTGACCCGTCTCGCCCATGTTGAAGAACTGCTGCCGGAAATCTGCACCCTCGATTGCGGCACGCTGAACTTCGGCGACGGCGACACCATTTACGTCTCCACCCCGGCGCAACTGCGCGCCGGCGCCAAGCGCATCACCGAGCTGGGGGTGAAGGCCGAGCTGGAAATTTTCGACACCGGGCATCTGTGGTTCGCCAAGCAGATGATCAAGGAAGGCTTGCTCGACAACCCGCTGTTCCAGCTGTGCCTGGGCATCCCGTGGGGCGCACCGGCCGACACCACCACCATGAAAGCCATGGTCGACAACCTGCCCGGAGACGCGGTGTGGGCCGGATTCGGCATTGGCCGCATGCAGATGCCGATGGCGGCGCAAGCGGTGCTGCTCGGCGGCAACGTGCGGGTCGGGCTGGAGGACAACCTGTGGCTGGACAAAGGTGTGCTGGCGACCAACGGCCAATTGGTTGAACGCGCCACGGAAATCCTCAGCCGCCTCGGTGCGCGCGTGCTCACACCGGCAGAAGGCCGCAAGAAAATGGGCCTGACCCAGCGCGACTGATCCATCACCCATTTCACCTGTAGGAGCTGCCGAAGGCTGCGATCTTTTGACTTTGATTTTTTAAAGCAAGATCAAAAGATCGCAGCCTTCGGCAGCTCCTACAGGGCTCTTCGAACTCTTCAGGACATCACCATGCGCTTTATCACCGAAATCAAAACCTTCGCCGCTCTGGGCAGCGGTGTCATCGGCAGTGGCTGGGTCGCCCGCGCCCTCGCCCATGGCCTCGATGTAGTGGCCTGGGACCCGGCGCCCGGCGCTGAAGCGGCGTTGCGCCAACGTGTGGCCAATGCGTGGGGCGCGCTGGAGAAAAACGGTCTGGCGCCGGGCGCTGCGCAGGATCGCCTGCGCTTTGTCGCCACCATCGAGGAGTGCGTGCGCGATGCCGACTTCATTCAGGAAAGCGCCCCGGAACGTCTGGAGCTGAAACTCGATCTGCACAGCAAAATCAGCGCAGCGGCCAAGCCCAATGCGCTGATCGGTTCGAGCACGTCGGGACTGTTGCCGAGCGAATTCTACGAGAGCTCGACGCACCCTGAACGCTGCGTGGTCGGACACCCGTTCAACCCGGTTTACCTGCTGCCGCTGGTGGAAGTGGTCGGCGGCAAAAACACCGCGCCGGAGGCGGTGCAAGCGGCGATGCAAGTCTACCAATCGCTCGGCATGCGCCCGTTGCATGTGCGCAAGGAAGTGCCGGGTTTCATTGCTGATCGCCTGCTCGAAGCGCTGTGGCGCGAGGCGCTGCACCTGGTCAATGACGGTGTCGCGACAACCGGCGAAATCGACGATGCGATTCGCTTTGGCGCCGGTTTGCGCTGGTCGTTCATGGGCACGTTCCTGACCTACACCCTCGCCGGCGGCGATGCCGGCATGCGCCACTTCATGTCGCAATTTGGCCCGGCGTTGCAGTTGCCGTGGACGTATCTGCCAGCGCCGGAGCTGACCGACAAGTTGATTGATGATGTGGTCGATGGCACCACTGATCAGCTCGGTCGGCACAGCATTTCGGCGCTGGAGCGCTATCGTGATGATTGCTTGCTGGCGGTGCTCGAGGCTGTGAAAACCACCAAGGAAAAGCATGGAATGAGTTTCAGCGAATAGACCTTGCAGAGCTCTTCCGGCCCCTTCGCGAGCAGGCTCGCTCCCACAGGTAAACGCATTTTAATGTGGGAGCGAGCCTGCTCGCGAAGACGGCAGTCCAGTCATCAATGTTGGAACCGAGACCATGCCCCACCTCACCACCTACCAGACCACCATCATCCCCGACTGGGTCGACTACAACGGCCACCTGCGCGATGCCTTCTACCTGCTGATCTTCAGCTACGCCACCGACGCGCTGATGGACCGCCTCGGCATGGACAGCAGCAACCGCGAAGCCAGCGGCCATTCGCTGTTCACCCTCGAGCTTCACCTCAATTATCTGCACGAAGTGAAGCTCGACACCGAGGTCGAAGTACGCACGCAAATCATCGGCCACGACAGCAAGCGCCTGCACCTCTACCACAGCCTGCACAAGGTCGGCGACGAGCAAGCGCTGGCCGGCAACGAACAGATGCTTCTGCACGTTGACCTCGTTGGCCCGCGCGCGGCGCCGTTCAGCCCCGATACGTTGCATCGCCTGCAAGCCATCGTCGCGGATCAAACCGACCTGCCCGCCCCCGCTTACATTGGCCGCGTGATTGCGCTGCCACCCGCCCGGTAAATCCGCCACCGCCAAGGAGCCGCCATGAACACCGCCGTCGCTGTCGCCGATTTTCGTACTTATCCGTTGATCAGCGCGCTGCGTGGCGTGCAGGGTCTGGCGGATCGCGTTGTCATCGAATGGGCTGACGGTCGTGTCAGCCCGTTTCACCACGTATGGCTGCGCGACAATTGCCCATGTGATCAATGTGTCTACAGCGTCACTCGCGAGCAGGTTTTCGAGAGCGTCGATGCCGCCGAGGATTTGCAACCGCTGGCCACGCGCGTCGACACCGATGGCTGCCTGCGCATCGACTGGCAGGACGGTCACCTCAGCCGCTTCGACCCGGGCTGGTTGCGCGCTCACGCCTATGACGATCAATCCCGCGCCGAACGCCTGGCCGGCAAACCGCAGCCCCGTTTGTGGCACAGCGATCTGCAATTGCCGGTGTTCGAGTACACAGCGCTGATGAACGACAACGCTGCGCTGCTGCAATGGTTGCTCGCCGTGCGTGACGTCGGCCTGACCCAAGTGCGTGGCGTGCCCACCGAGCCGGGTTCGCTGAAGCTCATCGCGCAGCGGATTTCCTTCATCCGCGAAAGCAATTTCGGCGTGCTGTTCAATGTGCAATCCAAAGCCGACGCCGACAGCAACGCATACACCGCCTTCAACCTGCCATTGCACACGGATTTGCCGACTCGCGAGCTGCAACCGGGGCTGCAATTTCTGCATTGCCTGGTGAATGATGCCGAGGGTGGCGAGAGCATTTTCGTCGATGGTTTTGCGATCGCCGACGCCTTGCGTCAGGAGGAGCCGCAGCTGTTTGAGGCCCTGTGTGAAATCCCCGTGGAATTTCGCAACAAGGACCGGCACAGCGACTATCGCTGCCTGGCGCCGATCATCGCTGTGGATGCGCTGGGCCGGGTGGCGGAGATTCGCATGGCCAACTTCCTGCGCGGGGCGTTCGATACGTCGCAGGCGCAGATGCCGTTGCTGTATCGAGCCTATCGACGCTTTATTGCGATGACCCGCGAACCGCGGTTTCGGCTGATGCAGCGGCTCAAGCCGGGCGAGTTGTGGTGCTTTGACAACCGCCGCACGCTGCATGCGCGCAACGCCTTTGACCCAGCCACCGGGGCGCGGCATTTTCAGGGCTGCTATGTCGACCGGGATGAGTTGTTGTCGCGGATTCTGGTGTTGCAACGTTGAACCGCGTCATCGTTCTTCGCGAGCAGGCTCGCTCCCACAGGGGTACGCATTCCAAAGTGGGAGCGAGCCTGCTCGCGAAAGCGTCAGCGGGAACAACAAATCTCTGACTGATTCACAGGCAAAAAAAACTCCGATCAAGCCGTGACAGGATCGGAGCTGAGGAGGGTACTGTTGAGGAGCTGCCAGGCGAGGGTGACCAAACCTTCGTGAAGCGAGCTGGGGCCAGTGTGCCTAGTCGCCAATCCAGTCGGTTAGCCGAAAACGACCTGTTCATAGTCGTCCCGGCCACTGCGACAAAACGCCCTTGCCGCGTCCGGTCGGGGCCACCAGAATCGAGCCAAGACCTCCGTTGCCACAGAAGGATTTGCGTAATGATGTACGCCGATTTGATTGACCAGGAAGATCTGTTGGGCCAGCTCAAGGCCTTGGGTATTCAGGTACCGAGCGGCACCACCGCCGAGCAGGCCTGCGAGTGCGCGGTACGTGGCCTGGATAATGTTCGCGCATTCGAACTGCGCAAGATGGTCAAGGACATGTACACCAGCGGCGCCAGCATTCAGCCTGCGGTGCGTCAGGCGATCGACAAGCAATTGTTGCCCGCCCTCTCGGATTATCAGCAGTCCCACAGCGCCTGAGAAAAGATCAAAAAATCGCAGCCTTCGGCAGCTCCTACAGGGGAACGTATTCCAAATGTAGGAGCTGCCGAAGGCTGCGATCTTTTGCTTTACAGCCTTACGCTGGCAAACGTCGACTCATTGCGCGCCTGGCTCAGCGCCGACATCGGCCCCGACAGCGGCGACATCACGATGGCCTGCGGCAGCGGCAGCATGGCTACCTGCTGGGTGGTGTTGGAACCGACGCGCTCGTCACGCGGCGGGATGCCGAAGTACTCGCGGTAGCACTTGGAGAAGTGCGGCGTGGAGACGAAACCACACACCGACGCCACTTCGATGATCGACATCGGCGTCTGCTTGAGCAGTTGCCGGGCGCGGATCAGGCGCAGCTTCAGGTAATAGCGCGACGGCGAGCAGTGCAGGTATTTCTGGAACAACCGCTCCAGCTGTCGACGCGACACCGCGACATACACCGCCAGTTCATCCAGATCGATCGGCTCTTCCAGATTGGCTTCCATCAGCGCGACGATTTCCTGCAGCTTCGGCTGATTGGTGCCGAGCATGTGCTTGAGCGGCACGCGCTGGTGATCCTGTTCATTGCGGATGCGCTCGTAGACGAACATTTCCGAGATCGCTGCCGACAGTTCACGACCGTGATCGCGGCTGATCAGGTGCAGCATCATGTCCAGCGGCGCGGTGCCGCCGGAGCTGGTGAAGCGGTTGCGGTCGAGGGTGAACAGGCGTGTGCTCATGGCCACGCGCGGGAAGGCTTCCTGCATTGCCGCCAGGCATTCCCAGTGCACGCTGCAATCGAAGCCGTCGAGCAGACCGGCGCAGGCCAGCGCCCAACTGCCGGTGCACACCGCGCCCAGGCGCTTGGACTGTCGCGCCTGGCTCTGCAGCCACGAGACGTGTTCACGGGTCACGGTGCGTTGAATGCCGATCCCGCCGCAGACAATAACGGTGTCCAGTTGCGGTGCTTTGTGCATGGAGGCGTCGGGAGTGATCTGCAGACCGTCACTGGCCCAGACCTGGCCGCCATCGACGGTGAGGGTGCTCCAGCGATACAGCTCGCGACCGGACAATTGGTTGGCCATGCGCAGCGGCTCAACGGCGGACGCCAGGGAAATCAGCGTGAAATTGTCCAGCAGCAGAAAGCCGATGGATTGAGGCGCACGGTTCTGGGGTTGGGCCCCGGAGTTGAACGACGTCATCGCGGTATCTCCTCACACAAAGCGGGTGGTGGCCTCAGGCGGAGGCTCTTGTTATTGCCCGCGTCTCACAGAGAAAGCAGGCTTTGTTATGACAGAGCAATTGCCGTGCCTGAAATTGGACGGCCATTCAATAACTCCTGAAAACGACCTCGCGACGCGTCTATATGAGACCTCGGAACATGCCATTTCGAAGTGCCATCAAGCGCCACGACAGCCCTGCTGCGCAGCCTGTGAGCAGATCGGTAGCACTTGTGGGAACTGGCCTGCAGAGGATTTGCGCAGAGTGTCACCGCAAGCACGGACGACGGACGGTCGAGTAACGACCAACAAGTCACGACGGACAATGGCGCTTGTCTGATTGCGACGCGCCAAAAGGTGGCGCGGCTGGATTGGGGTGTTCTTTTGTTGAGCAGTTTTGACTGGTCTGGCGCCTTCGCGAGCAGGCTCGCTCCCACATTGGAATCTGGGGTCCACAAATAGTGTGTTCACTGGAGATCTATTGTGGGAGCGAGCCTGCTCGCGAAGAATCCACCTCGGTGTAGCTGGCTCAGCACTCAACCGCGCTGACCGCCAACCCACCGCGCGAAGTTTCCTTATATTTGTCATGCATATCGGCGCCGGTATCGCGCATGGTGCGGATCACCCGGTCCAGCGAGATAAAGTGCTGACCGTCGCCACGCAGGGCCATTTGCGCCGCGTTGATAGCTTTCACTGCGGCGATCGCATTGCGCTCGATGCACGGCACTTGCACCAGCCCGCCGACCGGGTCGCAGGTCAGGCCCAGATTGTGTTCCAGGCCGATTTCCGCCGCGTTGCACAACTGCTCAGGGGTAGCGCCGAGAATCTCCGCCAGCCCCGCCGCTGCCATCGCGCAGGCCGAACCGACCTCGCCCTGGCAACCGACCTCCGCACCCGATATAGAAGCATTCTTCTTGCACAAAATACCGACTGCCGCCGCGCCGAGGAAATAGTCGACGACGTTGGCGTCAGTGACTGCCTCGCTGAATTTCATGAAGTAGTGCAGCACGGCCGGGATGATCCCCGCCGCGCCATTGGTCGGCGCGGTAACCATGCGCCCGCCGGCGGCGTTCTCTTCATTGACGGCCAGAGCGAACAAATTGACCCACTCCATCGCGCTCAGGGTCGAGCCGATGACATTCGGTTTGTTCAGCTCTTGCAGGCTGCGGTGCAACTTCGCCGCACGACGCCGCACGTTCAAGCCGCCGGGGAGAATGCCTTCGTGCTTGAGGCCTTGCTCGACGCAATCCTGCATCGCCCGCCACAGTTTCATCAGGCCGGCGCGGATTTCTTCTTCGCTGCGCCAGACCTTTTCGTTGGCCATCATCAGTTCGGCGACGCGCAGGTTGTGCGTTTTGCATAACTGCAGCAGCTCGACCGCGCTGGAGAAATCGTAGGGCAATTCAGTGCGATCCAGATCGACCACACCGCTGGCCGCTTGCGCCTGATCAACGACAAAGCCGCCTCCGACCGAATAGTAGGTGTCACGGTGCAGCTCACCGAACTCGCCTTCGGCTACCAGCGTCATGGCGTTGGGATGGAACAGCAGGTTTTCATCGATCAGGCGCATGTCCCGCGCCCAGATAAACGGCACCGCCAGGCGGCCATCCAATAAAAGCGTATGGGTTTCGCGCAGCGCCTGAATGCGCGGGCCGATCTGCGTCGGGTCGATTGCGTCCGGCCACTCGCCCATCAGGCCCATGATCACCGCGTTGTCGCTGCCGTGACCGATGCCGGTGGCGGAAAGCGATCCGAACAACTGCACCTCGATGCGCTGCACCTTCTCCAGTTGATGCTTACCGCGCAGCGACTCGACGAACAGTGCGGCGGCGCGCATCGGCCCGACGGTGTGGGAACTGGAAGGGCCGATGCCGATTTTGAACAGGTCGAAAACGCTGATAGCCATTGCTGCGAAGCTCCTGAGAATACCGGTCCGGGCGGCAAAAGCGCCCGCTGGCGGAGCTGCTACGCTCAAGCTGCGATCCGCCGAATGCCGGCATCATCGGGCTTTTGTCGGCGCGCTCGGCGTCTGACACCGACGCAGTCATGTCCAGCAGCGTCGTTACGTTTTCGCCCCGCAAATACGCCGTTTTTATGCCGTTGAGCAGGTCATCGAGGGCGGAAAAAAGCTGTAAGCGACGTCACCGACACTGGAAGCGACCATCCCTGTACTGGATACGACCCTCCCTGTAGGCGTCAGATTTTCACTGGTACATGATCGGGATGACTCGATTGCAAGGCGCTGCGGTAGAGCTGTCTTCAGAACGCCACCAACCGCAACCCATAAGTGCGGTGGTCCACAGTCGGAACACTGCCAAAAAAAACACCAAGGAGTCCATCCATGAAAGGTTCCCCGTCGTTGTTGTTGGCCGCCCTGTTGAGTCTGCCGTTACTGGCGCAAGCCGCAGAACCGGCACAGTGCAGCCTCGTTAACTTCTCCGATGTCGGCTGGACCGACATCACCGCCACCACCGCTACCACTTCCGTTGTTCTCAACGCCCTCGGCTACAAGACCAAGACCACCATGATCTCCGTGCCCGTGACCTACAAGTCGCTGGCCGACGGCAAGAACATGGACGTGTTTCTCGGTAACTGGATGCCGACCATGGAGAACGACATCAAGCCGTATCGCGATGCCGGCACCGTCGACACCGTGCGCACCAACCTCAAGGGCGCCAAATACACCCTCGCCGTGCCGCAAGCCCTCTACGACAAAGGCCTGCACGACTTCGCCGACATCGCCAAATTCAAGAAAGAGCTCGACGGCAAGATCTACGGCATCGAGCCGGGCAACGACGGCAACCGGCTGATCCAGAGCATGATCGACAAGGACGCCTTCGGCCTGAAAACCGCTGGCTTCAAGATCGTCGAATCTTCCGAGGCCGGCATGCTCTCGCAAGTCGACCGGGCGCAGAAGCGCGACACTGCCGTGGTCTTTCTCGGCTGGGCACCGCACCCGATGAACAAGCGCTTCAAGATTCAATACCTGACCGGCGGCGACGATTTCTTCGGCCCCGATTTCGGCGCAGCCACTGTGGCGACCAACACCCGCAAGGGTTATGCCGAAGAATGCAGCAATGTCGGTCAGTTGTTGAAAAACCTGGAGTTCACCGTCGACATGGAAAGTGAACTGATGGGCAACATCCTCGACGACAAGATGAAGCCTGACGCGGCCGCCAAGGCCTGGCTGAAAAAGAATCCACAGGTGCTCGATACCTGGCTCGCTGGCGTGACCACCATTGACGGTAAACCAGGCCTGGAGGCCGTGAAAGCCAAGCTCGCGCCTTGATTTGAGGAGCATCGCTTATGCCGGGCAGGCGTGCCTGCCCGGGCTGTTAATTTCCTTGCATGCGGACGTTCACTACCATGCTGATTGATCAGAAAATACCTTTAGGCCAGTACATCGCGGGCTTCGTCGAATGGTTGACGCAACACGGCGCCAACACCTTCGACGCAATCGCCGTGACACTGGAAACGATGATCCACGGCGTGACGTTTGCGCTGACCTGGTTCAACCCACTGGTGCTGATTGGCCTGATTGCCATCATTGCCCATCTGATTCAACGCAAGTGGGGCCTGACCGCGTTCGTGGTCGCCTCGTTCCTGCTGATCCTCAACCTGGGTTACTGGCAGGAAACCATGGAAACCCTCGCCCAGGTGCTGTTCGCCACCCTGGTCTGCGTGTTGATCGGCGTGCCGCTGGGCATCGTCGCCGCGCACAAACCGATGTTCTACACCATGATGCGGCCGGTGCTCGATCTGATGCAGACCGTACCGACCTTCGTTTACCTCATTCCTACCCTGACCCTCTTCGGGCTGGGTGTGGTTCCGGGCCTGATCTCCACGGTGGTCTTCGCCATCGCGGCGCCGATCCGCCTGACCTACCTGGGCATCCGCGATGTCCCGCAAGAACTGATGGACGCCGGCAAGGCCTTCGGCTGCTCGCGTCGCCAGCTACTCTCACGGATCGAACTGCCGCACGCCATGCCGAGCATCGCGGCCGGCATCACCCAGTGCATCATGCTGTCGCTGTCGATGGTGGTGATCGCGGCACTGGTCGGCGCCGACGGACTCGGCAAACCGGTGGTCAACGCACTGAACACTGCTGATATTGCGCTGGGCTTCGAAGCAGGCCTGGCAATCGTACTGCTGGCGATCATGCTCGACCGTATCTGCAAACAACCCGACGCTAAAGTAGGGGGTGACGCATGAGCATAATTCGCTTCGAAGACGTCGACGTAATCTTCTCCAAAGACCCGCGCGAGGCACTCAAGCTGCTTGATCAGGGCATGACCCGCAACGAGATCCTGAAGAAGACCGGTCAGATCGTCGGCGTGGAAAAAGCCACGCTGGACATCAACAAAGGCGAGATCTGCGTGCTGATGGGCCTCTCCGGCTCGGGCAAGTCGAGCCTGCTGCGCTGCATCAACGGCCTCAACACCGTGAGCCGTGGCAAGCTGTTCGTCGAGCATGAAAACCGTCAGATCGACATCGCGTCCTGCACGCCCGCCGAGCTGAAGATGATGCGCACCAAGCGCATTGCCATGGTCTTTCAGAAATTCGCCCTGATGCCGTGGCTGACGGTGCGCGAAAACATCAGTTTCGGTCTGGAAATGCAGGGTCGACCGGAGAAGGAACGCAAGAAACTGGTCGACGAGAAACTCGAACTGGTTGGCCTGACCCAATGGCGCAACAAGAAGCCGGACGAACTCTCTGGCGGCATGCAGCAGCGCGTCGGCCTCGCCCGTGCGCTGGCCATGGACGCCGATATCCTGCTGATGGACGAACCGTTCTCGGCCCTCGACCCGCTGATCCGCCAGGGTCTGCAGGACGAACTGCTGGAGCTGCAGCGCAAGCTGAGCAAGACCATCGTGTTCGTGAGCCACGACCTCGATGAAGCGCTCAAATTGGGTAGCCGCATCGCGATCATGAAGGACGGTCGGATCATCCAGTACAGCGTGCCGGAAGAAATCGTCCTCAACCCGGCGGACGACTATGTGCGCACCTTCGTCGCCCACACCAACCCGCTCAACGTGCTCTGCGGTCGCAGCCTGATGCGCACGCTGGACAAGTGCAAACGCATCAACGGCTCGGTGTGCCTCGATCCGGGCGGCGACTCGTGGCTGGACCTGGCCGAAGGCAACACCATCAAAGGCGCACGGCAGAACGGTTCAGTACTCAACCTGCAGAACTGGGCACCGGGGCAAGCGGTGGAAGGCCTGGAACGCAAGCCGACGCTGGTCGACTCGAACATCGGCATGCGTGACGCGCTGCAGATCCGTTATCAGACCGGCAACAAGCTGGTGCTGCACGATAACAATCATGTGGTGGGGATTCTGGGCGACAGCGAGTTGTATCACGCGTTGCTGGGCAAGAATCTGGGCTAAGAACCCCAGACACAAAAACGCCGCGAGAGGATCGCGGCGTTTTTTTTTGAAGATCAAAAGATCGCAGCCTTCGGCAGCTCCTACAGGGGGAATGCGATTTATGTAGGAGCTGCCGAAGGCTGCGATCTTTTAGAGGAACAACGCGGTGCTTCAGACTGAAACACCGCGCCCATGCAGTTTAGCTATACACCCGGCCAAGGAGCTGCCGATGGCTTTCAAACTGATCCAGCACATCCCGGGTGATCTGCTCCGGGGTGAAGCCCATCAAGTCGTAATCCTGGCTGCCGTTGTGCAGATACACCTCGGCCCGGTAGTAACGCTGACGCGCTTCATCCGCTTGCGCCGATTCAGTCGGGGTCGCCAGATAACCCTCCAGGCTCACCTCGTAAACGAAAGGGTTGCCCTCTTCCATCTCGACCCGCACGCCCATGCAGCGCTTGGCCTTGCCCAACAGCGTCTGCACTTCGATGCCCTGATTGCGCAATTGCGCCGCTGCATCTTCCAGCGCCGGGGTGACGTGTTTGTCCATGAAGCGCTGCACCACCGATTGGCTCGGCTGCAGATCCAGTTGCGTCAGGCGCTCACTGAAACCACGGCGCCCACGCTCGGCCAGCTGCGCTTGCTCCTGCTCGATCTGCACGTCCTGGCGCATCGCCTTGTGCAGGCCGAACATGAAGCAGATCAGCACCACCGAGAACGGCAGGCCGGCCAGCACCACCATGGTCTGCATGGCTTCGAAGTTGCCGGCAAACAACAGGCCGATGGTCACCAGCGTGATCACCACCGACCAGAAGATCCGCAGCCAGTGCGGCGCGTCTTCGTCGACGTTGCCGCCCTTGCAGGAAAGATTCGCCATCATCACCGCGCCGGAGTCGGCCGGGGTCAGGAACAGCACAAAGCCGACAAAGATCGACACCCCGATGACGACTTTCGACGCAGGGTAATGCTCAAGCAACTGATAGATCGCCATCGACGGCTGTTCCAGCGCCGTCTTGCCCAGCTCCACCGCGCCCTGATTCATCACCAGATCCAGCGCCGAGTTGCCGAAGATCGACAGCCACGCCAAGGTGAAGCCCAGCGGAATCAGCAGCACGCCAGCGACCAGTTCACGCACGCTGCGGCCACGGGAAATCCGTGCGATGAACATGCCCACGAATGGCGCCCAGGAAATCCACCACGCCCAGTAGAACAGCGTCCACAGGCCAAGCCAGCGGTCGGACTTGGCGCTGTCGCCTTCATAGACGTACAGGTCGAAGGTCTTCAGCACCACGCCGTTGAGGTAGTCGCCGATGTTCTGCACGAAGCCGTTGAGCAGGTGCAAAGTCGGGCCGAACAGCAGGACGAAAATCAGCAGGCCGCTGAACAGCACGATGTTCAGGTTGGACAGACGACGGATGCCGTTTTCCACACCGGACACAGCGGCGATGGTCGCCACGGTGCTCATGACGATGATGACGATCAGCAGGTTGGTGTTGCTGTGCTCCATGCCGAACAGGTTTTCCAGCCCGGACGACACTTGCAGCGAGCCAATCCCCAGGTTGGTCACCAGACCCAGCAGGGTCACGAACATGCCGAAGCCGTCCACTGCGTGACCGGCCGCGCCTTTGACCCAACGCTCGCCGACCAGCGGATACAGCGCCGAACGCAGCGCCAGTGGCTGGTTATGCCGATAGGCGAAATACGCCACGGCCAGACCGACCAACGCGTAGATCGCCCAGCCGTGCAGGCCCCAGTGCAGGAAGGTAAGTTGCACTGCCTGACGCGCGGCCAGATTGCTGGCCGAGGTGCCTTCCGGCGGATTGAAGTAGTGATCCAGCGGCTCGGACGCGCCGAAGTACAACAGCGAAATGCCGATGCCCGATGAGAACAGCATCCCCGCCCAGGCGCCGTAGCTGAAATCCGGGGTGTCGTCCTTGCTGCCCAGTTTGAGTTTGCCGTACGAGGAAAACGCCAGACCGACCACAAACACCAGATAGGCGGCGATCACCACCATGTAGTACCAGCCGAAGCTGCGCGACAACCAGGCCTGGGCCATCCCCAACATTCTGCCGGCCTCTTGCGGGGCGATGATCAGAATGGCGGTCAACAACAGAATCAGCGCGGTCGAGGTGTAGAACACCCAACCGTTGACCGTCACCTTCTCGGGCGGGGTCTTTATTAGCGAGGCAGAACTCATGGCACAAATGCTCCAGGCAGTGCGAGAGAAGAACACAAGGCATCACGGAACCCGACCAATCGGTTAGTTGGCAGCCGACCGGCGGGTGATATAAAGACACTCCGAAAAAAGCCCGAACCTGCCGAAATGGCGTTGCGTATTCGCTTTCGTGGCCAGAGGCGACGGACGTTCATCCGAAACCTGGCCCCGAGCGTCTTGCCCTTTCAACACGTCCATCGAATCGCGAACCGCGCCATGCCCCACGCAGGTTTCGAGCCGTTTCAGGTGTCGGTTTTTATCGTCATCACACGTAGGAATTTTCTGTAGGCAGCGACGAATTGTCGCAGATCTTATTCTTTGTTGATTGAACGTTCAATCAAAACAAAATAGACTGGCCCTCAATCCGATCGGCGTCATTCGCCCCTCGGAAGGCCTAAGGAGATGTGCAAGATGCCCAAGGTCGGTATGCAACCCATCCGCCGCCAACAACTGATCGAAGCCACTTTGCAGGCGGTCGATCAGGTCGGAATGGGGGACGCCAGCATTGCGCTGATCGCCCGTTTGGCCGGTGTCTCGAATGGCATCATCAGTCATTACTTTCAGGACAAGAACGGCCTGATCGCCGCCACGATGCGGTACCTGATGACCGCCCTCAGCGAGAGCGTCACCGCGCGCCGTCAGGCGCTGGCAGATGACAGCCCACGGGCGCATCTGCAGGTGATCATCGAAGGCAACTTCGACGCCAGCCAGGTCAATGGCCCGGCAATGAAAACCTGGCTGGCCTTCTGGGCCACCAGCATGCACCAGCCGTCTTTGCACAGGTTGCAGCGGATCAACGATCACCGTCTGTATTCCAACCTGTGCTGCCAGTTCCGCCGTGTGCTGCCGCTCGAAGATGCGCGCAGCGCCGCCCGGGGTCTGGCAGCGTTGATTGACGGCTTGTGGTTGCGCGGCGCGCTGTCGGGAGACGCTTTCGACACGGCGCAGGCGCAACAGATCGCTTACGAATACATGGATTTCCAATTGGCCAAGAAGGTGAGCTAGAGCACAGAGAAAATGCTCGGCCCCTGAATTCCACCGCAGCGTGATCGCGGTGGTCAACGCCAACCACCAATGCACTTGCGAGGACACTATGGCCCGTTTCGAACTGCAAAAACTCTACATCGATGGCGCGTACACCGACGCCGGCAGCGACGCCACCTTCGAAGCCATCAACCCGGCGAACGGTGAAGTCCTCGCACTGGTGCAACGTGCGACCAAAGACGACGTCGAGCGCGCCGTGGTCAGCGCCGAAAAGGGCCAGAAAATCTGGGCCGCGATGACCGCCATGGAGCGTTCGCGCATCCTGCGTCGCGCCGTTGACATCCTGCGCGAGCGCAACGATGAGCTGGCCGCGCTGGAAACCCTGGACACCGGCAAATCCTTCTCCGAAACCAAGTACGTCGACATCGTCACCGGCGCTGACGTGCTGGAATACTACGCAGGCCTGGTGCCCGCCATCGAAGGCGAGCAGATCCCGCTGCGTGACACTTCTTTCGTTTACACCCGTCGCGAACCGCTGGGCGTAGTCGCCGGTATCGGTGCCTGGAACTACCCGATCCAGATCGCCCTGTGGAAATCCGCTCCAGCCCTGGCGGCCGGTAACGCGATGATCTTCAAGCCAAGCGAAGTCACCTCGCTGACCACTCTGAAACTGGCCGAGATCTACACCGAAGCCGGTGTGCCGAACGGCGTGTTCAACGTCCTGACCGGCAGCGGCCGTGAAGTCGGCACCTGGCTGACCGAGCACCCGCGCATCGAAAAAATCTCCTTCACCGGCGGCACCGACACCGGCAAGAAGGTGATGGCCAGCGCTTCGGCATCGTCGCTCAAAGACGTGACCATGGAACTGGGCGGCAAGTCGCCGCTGATCATCTGCGACGACGCCGATCTCGATCGCGCTGCCGACACCGCGATGATGGCCAACTTCTACAGCTCCGGTCAGGTCTGCACCAACGGCACTCGCGTGTTCGTACCGGCGCACCTGAAAGCCGCTTTTGAAGCCAAGATCGTTGAGCGCGTTGCCCGCATCCGCGTCGGCAACCCGGAAGACGAGAACACCAATTTCGGCCCGCTGGTCAGCTTCCCGCACATGGAAAGCGTGTTGGGTTACATCGCCAAGGGTAAAGAAGAAGGCGCACGCGTGCTGTGCGGCGGCGGTCGTCTGACCGACGGCGAATTCGCCAAAGGCGCGTTCGTTGCGCCAACCGTATTCACCGACTGCACCGACGACATGACCATCGTGCGCGAAGAAATCTTCGGCCCGGTGATGGCGATCCTCTCCTACGAAACCGAAGAAGAAGTGATCCGCCGCGCCAACGATACCGACTTCGGCCTGGCCGCCGGTATCGTCACCAAAGACCTGAACCGCGCTCACCGCGTGATTCATCAACTGGAAGCCGGTATCTGCTGGATCAACGCCTGGGGCGAGTCCGACGCGAAAATGCCGGTCGGCGGCTACAAGCAGTCGGGCGTGGGCCGTGAGAACGGCATCAGCTCGCTGAACAACTTCACCCGCATCAAATCGGTACAGGTCGAGCTGGGCGATTACGTTTCGGTGTTCTAAGACCCGAGATTTGCGTTGCCCGCGAAGGCCTCTTCGCGAGCAGGCTCGCTCCCACCTTGAAAATATTTCTCCTGTGGGAGCGAGCCTGCTCGCGAATCGAGTGCGCAGCACTCGTCTAGAGCCGACCTGACCACTATCAAAGAGGGTGCATTCAATGTCCCAAGAATTCGATTACATCATCATCGGTGCCGGCTCGGCCGGTAACACCCTGGCGACCCGTCTGACTGAAGACGAAGGCGTCACCGTTCTGCTGCTCGAAGCCGGGGGGCCGGACTACCGCCTCGACTTCCGCACGCAGATGCCCGCTGCGCTGGCGTTCCCGCTGCAGGGGCGTCGCTACAACTGGGCCTACGAAACCGATCCAGAGCCACACATGGACGGTCGCCGGATGGAGTGCGGTCGCGGCAAGGGCCTTGGCGGTTCGTCGCTGATCAACGGCATGTGCTACATCCGTGGCAACGCCATGGACTACGACGGCTGGGCGAAACTGCCGGGCCTGGAAGATTGGTCGTACCTCGATTGCCTGCCGTATTTCCGCAAAGCCGAAACCCGTGACATCGGCCCGAACGATTACCACGGTGGCGACGGCCCGGTCAGCGTGACCACGCCGAAAGCCGGCAACAACCCGCTGTTCCACGCCATGGTTGAAGCCGGCGTGCAGGCCGGTTATCCGCGCACCGAAGACCTCAACGGTTACCAGCAGGAAGGCTTCGGTCCTATGGACCGCACCGTGACACCGAATGGCCGCCGTGCTTCCACCGCCCGTGGCTACCTCGACATCGCCAAGAAGCGTTCGACCCTGACCATCGTCACACACGCCCTGACCGACAAGATTCTCTTTGAAGGCAAGCGTGCGGTCGGCGTGCGTTACCTGATCGGTGACGCTGAGGAACGTGTTGAAGCCAAGGCGCGCAAGGAAGTCCTGCTGTGCTCCGGCGCCATCGCTTCGCCGCAGATTCTGCAGCGCTCCGGTGTCGGCCCGGCGAAACTGCTGGAAAGCCTCGACATCCCGGTGGTCCACGATCTGCCGGGCGTCGGTGAAAACCTGCAGGATCACCTTGAGCTGTACCTGCAATACGCCTGCACCCAACCGGTTTCGCTGTATCCGTCGCTGCTCTGGTACAACCAGCCGGCGATCGGTGCCGAGTGGCTGTTCAACGGCACCGGCATCGGCGCCAGCAACCAGTTCGAGGCCGGCGGTTTCATTCGTTCGCGTCCGGAATTCGAATGGCCGAACATCCAGTACCACTTCCTGCCGGTGGCGATTAACTACAACGGCAGCAACGGTGTGAAAGAGCACGGTTTCCAGGCGCACATGGGCTCCATGCGCTCGCCGAGCCGTGGCCGCGTCCAGGTCAAATCCAAGGATCCGCGTCAGCACCCGAGCATCCTGTTCAACTACATGGCCACCGAGCAGGACTGGCAGGAATTCCGCGACGGCATCCGCCTGACCCGCGAAATCATGCAGCAGCCGGCCCTCGACGCGTTCCGCGGCCGCGAAATCAGCCCGGGCATCGACGTGCAAAGCGATGAACAGCTCGACAAGTTCATCCGCGAGCACGCCGAAACCGCGTTCCACCCGTCCTGCTCGTGCAAGATGGGCACCGACGAGATGGCCGTGGTCGATGGCGAAGGTCGTGTGCACGGCATGCAGAGCCTGCGCGTGGTCGATGCTTCGATCATGCCGATCATCACCACCGGCAACCTCAACGCGCCGACGATCATGATGGCCGAGAAAATCGCCGACAGGATCCGTGGCCGCAAGCCGCTGCCGCGCAGCAACGCTGCGTACTACGTAGCGAACGGCGCGCCGGTGAAGGGCAAGCCGATGCGGGATATCACCCCGGTTGCTCAGTAAGTCGTAAGACCGAGGCGCGGCCTTCGCGAGCAGGCTCGCTCCCACACGGGATCTGTGGCATTCACAAATCCCCTGTGGGAGCGAGCCTGCTCGCGAAGAGGCCCTCACAGTCAATAGACAATTCCCTGCTCCACAGTAAAACCCCCTACACCCCCTCTTCACTTGATCCTACCCCCACGCAGGCCTACTCTAGACCTCGCGCAACCGTTTCATCCCTCCCCGCTGTCGCCATGCCGCAACTCCATTACAAGGAGGTTCCCGAATGTTCGATTTCCACCCCCAGCTCAAGCAGCGCTTTGCTGCCTTGCGCACGGGCGCTGAATTTTTTTCTCTGCGGTATGTGCGCGAGTCCGGGCAGTTCCTGTCGGTGCGCAAGAACGTCGCCGAACCGCCGAGCCTGAGCCGCGATGAAGGGGCGATGCTCACCGTACGCGTCAATGGCGTCGAAGCCTACGCGGCGACCAATGACCTCTCGCAACAAGGCCTGCAAGCCGCCCTCGACCGCGCCGAGCAACAGGCCCGCCGCCTCAAGCCGCACGCCTTGCTCGATCTGCGCGAGCAGCCGCTTTCCAGCGACCGCGCGGATTATTTTTCGCCTAACCTCGAACAGCCCTTCCCGTCCCTGAGCGAATGCTTCGATCTGCTCGGTGCGGAATCCGCCGCGGTGCCCAAGGATGAGCGTCTGGTCAATTGGCAGGTGAGCATCGGCATCACCCATGTCGAGCAGATCTACCTGAGCAGCGCCGGCGCTGAATTGCGTCAGGCCCAGCGCTTCGTTTATCCAAGCCTCGACGTCACCGCTTACGACGGCAACGACAGCCAGACCCGCAGCCTCGGCCGCGAGAACTTCGGCCAACAGGGTGGCGCCGATGTCATCAGCCGCTGCGGCCTGGTCGGTGCCGGTCCGCAAGTCGCCGATCAGGCCCTGCAACTGCTGCTCGCGCCGAACACGCCGCAAGGCCCGCGCGACCTGCTGCTGATGCCCGATCAGATGATGCTGCAGATCCACGAATCCATCGGTCACCCGCTGGAGCTCGACCGCATTCTCGGCGACGAGCGCAATTACGCCGGCACCAGTTTCGTCAAGACCGGCGATTTCGGCAGCCTGCAATACGGCTCGAACCTGCTCAACGTAACTTTCGATCCGGGCATCCCGGAAGAACTCGCCAGCTACGGCCATGACGACGACGGCACTGCGGCGAGCAAACAATTCCTGATTCGTGACGGCCTCTTGCTGCGGCCGCTGGGCGGAGCATTGTCGCAATATCGCGCCGGCCTCGACGGTGTTGCCAACAGCCGCGCCTGCGGCTGGAACCGACCGCCGATCGACCGCATGGCCAACCTCAACATCGAGCCGGGCGATCAGACGCTGGAGCAGATGATCGGCGGTATCGAGCACGGCATTCTGATGAGCACCAACCGTTCGTGGTCGATCGACGATGCGCGCAACAAATTCCAGTTCGGCTGCGAATGGGGCCAGTTGATCGAGCATGGTGAACTCAAAGGCGTGGTGAAAAATCCCAACTACCGGGCCATTTCCGCGCACTTCTGGAAGAGCCTGCGCGCCGTCGGCGATGCCAACACCGTCAAGGTGCTGGGCACGCCGAACTGCGGCAAGGGCGAACCGAACCAGGTGATTCGCGTCGGCCACGCTTCGCCGGCCTGCGTATTCAGCAACATTGATGTGTTTGGGGGAGACGCCTGATGAGCATTTCGAAGCGTCAGTCCGACGCCTTCAAGGTCATGGTCAACTGGCTGCGCGACAGCGTGCGCGAGCCGGAACAGTTCACGCTCAGCTACGCCGCCGAAGCCTCGGCGTTCGTGCGCTTCAATCACGCCAAGGTGCGTCAGGCCGGGCAAGTGCAACAGGCCAACGTCGGCCTGAAACTGATCGACGACGGTCGCCACGCCGACCTCCAGATCACCTTGTCCGGGGATCAGGAAGCCGATCTGCAACGGCTCGCCGAGGGCCTGCAACAACTGCGCGAAACCCTGCCGCTGCTGCCGCAGGATCCGTACCTGTTGCTCAATCACAACAGCTGGCAGAGCACGCACGTACAAGCACATCCGCTGCCGGACACGGAAGATGTCGTCGGGCAAATCTGCGCCGCCGCTGAAGGTCTCGATCTGGTCGGTTTTTATGCTGCCGGCCCGATCAGCCGCGGTTTCGCCAGTTCTGCCGGCGCGTTCGGCTGGCATGAAGCCAACAGCTTCAATTTCGACTTCAGCCTGTTCCACGCAAACGGCGAAGCGGTGAAGGCCAGCTATGCCGGGCACGACTGGAGCGACGATGGTTTCGCCCGGCGTTTCGCCCAGGCCCGCGAACAGCTGGAGTTTCTCGGCCGACCGTTACGCACTTTGGCACCGGGACAGTACCGCGCCTATCTGGCACCGGCGGCGCTGGAAGAAATCATGGGCATGCTCAGTTGGGGCGGGTTTTCCGCGCAGTCGATTGCCAGCAAGAGCAGCCCGCTGCAGAAGCTCTATGTCGGCGATCAGGCGTTCAGCCCGCTGCTGTCGCTGGATGAAAAAGTCAGCGAATCCCTGAGTCCGGCGTTTTCCGCCGAGGGTTATCCGCGCAGCGATCTGCGTCTGATCATCGAAGGCCGGGCCGGCGATCAACTGGTCGGCTCGCGCAGCGCCGCCGAATATGGTCTGGCGGCGAACGGTGCGGGTGGCGGCGAGATGCCCAGCGCATTGAACATGGCCGCCGGTGATCTGTCGCAAGCAGAGATCCTCAAGCAGTTGGGCACCGGCCTGTACATCAGCAACCTGTGGTACCTGAACTACTCGGATCAACCGGCGGCACGCATGACCGGCATGACCCGCTTCGCGACCTTCTGGGTCGAGAACGGCGAGATTCAGGCGCCGGTCAGCACCATGCGTTTCGACGACAGCGCCTATAACCTGCTCGGTTCGCAGCTGGAAGCGTTGACCACCGAACGCGAATTGCTGCTGTCGGCCAGTACCTACAGCCAGCGCAATACCTCGTCAGCACTGTTGCCGGGGGCACTGGTCAGCCGACTCACGCTGACGCTGTAAATGCAAAACCTGTGGGAGCGAGCCTGCTCGCGAAAGCGGTAGATCAATCGACATCAATGTTGAATGAAATGGCCTCTTCGCGAGCAGGCTCGCTCCCACACTGACCGCGCTCGACTCTGAATATGCACTGACACAAGAGGTTCCATGCCCAACCGCCCGCCTCTCGACGCCATCACCGCACGCTGGTTGCCGTGGGTCGTCGCCATTGCGTTCTTCATGCAGTCCCTCGACGGGACCATCCTCAACACCGCGCTACCGGCCATGGCCAGCGATCTCGCTGAAGACCCGTTGCGCATGCAGGGCGTGATCATCGCCTACATGCTTACCGTGGCCCTGCTGATCCCGGCCTCCGGCTGGATCGCCGACCGCTTCGGCACCAAGAAAATCTTCTTCGGCGCGATTCTGCTGTTCAGCTTCGGCTCGCTGCTCTGCGCCTTGTCCAGCAGCCTGAGCATGCTTATCGGTGCGCGGGTGATTCAGGGCCTCGGCGGCGCGCTGATGTTGCCGGTCGGGCGGCTGGTGGTGCTGCGCGCCTACCCGCGCTCGGAACTGGTGCGGATCATGGGTTTCATCACCATTCCCGGCCTGCTCGGCCCGCTGATCGGCCCGACCATGGGCGGCTGGATGGTGGAATACGTGACGTGGCACTGGATCTTCCTGATCAATCTGCCGGTCGGGGTGATCGGTTGTTATGCGGTGTGGAAATTCATTCCCGACCTGCGCGGCACTGAGCGCACGCGTTTCGATAGCCTCGGTTTTCTGCTGTTCGGCGCGGCGATGATCCTCATCACCATTGCCATGGAAGGCCTTGGCGAACTGCACCTGCCACACCTGCGGGTGATGTTGCTGCTGTTCGCCGGCATGGCCTGTCTGGCGGCGTACTGGCTGCGCGCCGGGCATATCGAGAACCCGTTGTTCGCGCCGTCATTGTTCAAGACCCGCACCTTCGCCGTGGGCATCCTCGGTAACCTCTTCGCGCGACTGGGCAGCGGCGCCCTGCCGTTTCTGGTACCGCTACTGCTGCAAGTGGCGTTGGGTTACTCGCCGTCGCAAGCCGGGATGAGCATGTTGCCACTGGCCGCCGCAGCGATGATCGCCAAGTGGGTCGCGCGGCCGCTGATCGAACGCCTCGGCTATCGCATCGTCCTCACCGGCAACACGCTGGCGCTGGGGATCATGCTGGCGAGCATGGGCCTGGTCAGCGAGCAGACGCCGTACTGGCTGCTGCTGTGCCTGCTAGCCGTGCTGGGTGCGATCAACTCGCTGCAATTCACCGCAATGAATACGGTGACGCTTATCGACCTCGACGATGCCAGCGCCAGCAGCGGCAACAGTTTGCTGTCGGTGGTCGCGCAGTTGTCGCTGAGCCTCGGCGTCGCTTGCGCCGGTGCGCTGCTCGGCGGCTTCACTGCGAAAGTCGGCAACGATGGCGTGGAAACCGTACTCGGTGCGTTCCAACTGACCTTCGTCACGGTCGGCGTGATGGCGATGCTGGCGGCAACGATCTTCTCGCAGTTGTCGAAGGAAGACGGCCGGCGCGCTAAACGTCCACAAGAACACATCGAACACTGATTATGCTGAAGGACTCCCTGTAGGAGCTGCCGAAGGCTGCGATCTTTTGATCTTGTTTTTTAAAGCAAAATCAAAAGATCGCAGCCTTCGGCAGCCCCTACAGGGGAGTGTGGTCCCTCACACAGACTGATCTCCAGTCAGAGAAACTCTGGGGCTGTTCGTCCAGAACTGTCGAGGAAACCGGCACGGGGCTGCTACACTGCGCGACATTTTGTTTTGCAGGCCAGTCCCGTGACCACCATCGCCACCGCTTTTAATACTCTGCCGCTGTCCGCCGCCATGCTGGCTAACCTCGAATCACTCGGTTATGCCCAGATGACGCCGATCCAGGCGCAGAGCTTGCCGGTGATCCTCAAGGGGATGGACCTGATCGCCCAGGCCAAGACCGGCAGCGGCAAGACCGCCGCCTTCGGCATCGGCCTGCTCAACCCGATCAATCCGCGCTACTTCGGGTGCCAGGCGCTGGTGATCTGCCCGACCCGCGAACTGGCCGATCAGGTGGCGAAGGAAGTCCGCCGTCTGGCCCGCGCCGAAGACAACATCAAGGTCCTGACCCTGTGCGGTGGCGTGTCGTTCGGCCCGCAGATCGCTTCGCTGGAGCACGGCGCGCACATCATCGTCGGCACTCCGGGGCGCATTCAGCAGCACCTGCGCAAGGGTTCGCTGGTGCTCGATGGCCTGAACACGCTGATCCTCGACGAAGCCGACCGCATGCTCGACATGGGTTTCTACGACGCCATCGAAGACATCATCATCAAGACCCCGGAGCGTCGCCAGACTCTGTTGTTCTCCGCGACCTACCCGGTGGGCATCAAGCAACTGGCCTCGAAATTCATGCGCGACCCGCAGACCGTCAAGGCTGAAGCCTTCCACGACGACACGCAGATCGAGCAACGCTTCTACGAGATTTCCCCGGAAGAGCGCATGAGTGCGGTGACCAAGGTCCTGCACCACTTCCGTCCGGCGTCCTGCGTGGCGTTCTGCTTCACCAAGCAGCAAGTGCAGGAAACCGTCGATCACCTGACCGCCAAAGGCATTTCCGCTGTAGGCCTGCACGGCGATCTGGAACAGCGTGACCGCGATCAAGTGCTGGCGATGTTCGCCAACCGCAGCACCTCGGTGCTGGTCGCCACCGACGTCGCCGCCCGTGGTCTGGACATCGATGCGCTGGACATGGTGATCAACGTCGAGTTGGCGCGCGATTCGGAAATCCACATTCACCGCGTTGGCCGCACTGGTCGCGCGGGCGAGAAAGGCATCGCCATCAGCCTCGTCGCTCCGTCCGAAGCTCATCGTGCGCAAGCCATCGAACAACTGCAGAAAGCGCCGCTGAACTGGGATCAGATCGACAACCTCAAGTCCCAGGGCCTGGCGCCGCTGCAACCACCGATGACCACCCTGTGCATCGGTGCTGGCCGTAAAGACAAGGTGCGCCCGGGCGACATCCTTGGCGCACTGACCGGCGAAGCGGGCATTCCCGGCGCGCAGGTTGGCAAAATCGCCATCTTCGATTTCCAGGCCTACGTCGCTGTCGAGCGCACCGTGGCCATGCAGGCGTTACAGCGTTTGAACGACGGCAAGATCAAGGGCCGCTCGTTGCGCGTACGTATTCTGTAAGCGATCTTCCATCCATAGGAGATCCCCTGTGGGAGCGAGCCTGCTCGCGAATGCAAACTGTCAGTCGACATCATTGTTGAATGACACAACGCTTTCGCGAGCAGGCTCGCTCCCACAGTTTGTTTTGTAGCGACCCACCAAGAGGACACCGTTTTGCGCTCTACCGAAGTCGTGATCATTGGCGCTGGCGCCGCCGGCTTGATGTGTGCCCTGACCGCCGCCGGGCGCGGGCGTCAGGTATTGCTGCTCGACCACGCGAACAAGGCCGGCAAGAAAATCCTCATGTCCGGTGGTGGTCGCTGCAATTTCACCAACATGTACACCGAACCGAGCAATTTCCTCTCGCAGAATCCGCATTTCTGCAAATCGGCGCTGGCGCGTTACACCCAGTGGGATTTCATCGCTCTGGTCGGCAAACACGCCGTGCCCTACCACGAGAAGAAACTCGGCCAGCTGTTCTGCGATAACAAATCCAGCGACATCCTCGGCCTGCTGCTTGATGAGTGCGATCAGGCCGGCGTCGAGCTGCATCTGGACACCTCGATCCAGACCATCGAAAAAACCGACAGCGGTTATCTGCTCGACACCACCCTCGGCCAGGTCCAGTGCCAGTCGCTGGTGATTGCCACCGGCGGGCTGTCGATTCCGACCCTGGGCGCTACCGGTTTCGGTTATCAAGTCGCCAAACAGTTCGGCCATGAACTGCTGCCGACCCGCGCCGGTCTGGTGCCGTTCACCATCACCGACCAACTCAAAGAGTTGTGCACAGAGCTGTCCGGGACCTCGGTGGATTGTCTGGTCAGCTGCAACGAGCAGAGCTTTCGCGAAAACATCCTGTTCACCCATCGCGGCCTCAGCGGCCCGGCAATCTTGCAGATCTCTTCGTTCTGGGAGCCCGGCGACACGGTGGAGATCAACCTGCTGCCGGATCACGACGCGGCGAGCTGGCTGCAACAGCAAGTCGCCGAACGCCCGAACAGCGAGCTGAAGACTTTGCTTGGCGAGATCTTCACCAAGAAGATGGCCAATCTGCTGGCGGACAACTGGTTCGTCTCCAAACCGATGAAGCAGTACACCCACGCGGAACTGGCGGAGATTGCCGAGAAGCTCGGCAGCTGGAAGGTTGTACCGGCGGGCACTGAGGGCTATCGCACGGCTGAGGTGACCCTCGGTGGCGTCGATACCCGCGAGGTGTCGTCCAAGACCATGGAATCGCTGAAAAGCCCCGGGTTGTACTTCATTGGGGAAGTGCTCGACGTCACCGGGCATCTGGGCGGCTTCAACTTCCAGTGGGCCTGGGCCTCTGGTTACGCTGCGGCGCAGTACGCTTAACTCAAGGCCAAATACAAAACCCTGTGGGAGCTAGCCTGCTCGCGAATGCGGTTACCAGTCGACATCAATGTTGAATGACACTCCGCTTTCGCGAGCAGGCTCGCTCCCACAGTGGTTTGTGGTGTAAGTAAAAGGAACACTTTTTGCTGTCAGATGTGCTCGGCGCCATTGCGTCGGCGTCATTACTGGCTCAATTTAGCGGCATCGCCTCGGAAGGCCTTCGCACTTCATGTCCTCGACCTCGTTTCGTCAGTCTTTGCGGCGCCTGTGGGCGCTGGATAAATTCAGCTACAGCGTGCGGGTATTCATCGCCCTGACCGGCAGCATGGCGCTGTGCTGGTATCAGGATGAAATGGGCCTGCTGATCCCGTTGTTCCTCGGCATCATCGCCAGCGCTCTGGCCGAGACCGACGACAGTTGGCAGGGCCGCCTCAACGCACTGGCGGTAACGCTGGTGTGTTTCAGCATCGCCGCGCTGTCGGTGGAATTGCTCTTCCCCTACCCGATCATTTTCGCCGTGGCCCTGGCGCTGGCCAGTTTCGGCCTGACCATGCTCGGCGCACTGGGCGAGCGTTACGGTGCGATCGCCTCGGCGACGTTGATTCTCTCCGTATACACGATGATCGGCGTCGATCAGCGCGGCGGCGCGGTTACCGATTTCTGGCATGAACCGATGCTGCTGGTCGCCGGCGCGGCGTGGTATGGCCTGCTCTCTGTGCTGTGGCAGGCGCTGTTTTCCAATCAACCGGTGCAGCAGAGTCTGGCGCGGCTGTTCCGTGAACTGGGTCTTTACCTGAAGCTGAAATCCTCGCTGTTCGAGCCGATCCGGCAGATGGACGTCGAAGCCCGCCGCCTCGAACTGGCGCAGCAGAATGGCCGCGTGGTCGCCGCCCTGAACTCGGCCAAGGAAATCATCCTGCACCGGGTTGGCAACGGTCGGCCCGGCTCGAAGGTCAGCCGCTATTTGAAGCTGTATTTCCTCGCGCAAGACATTCACGAACGCGCCAGCTCTTCGCACTACCCTTACAACGCGCTGGCCGAGGCGTTCTTCCACAGCGACGTGCTGTTCCGCTGCCAGCGCCTGCTGCGCCAGCAAGGCAAGGCCTGCCGCGCGTTGGCCGAGTCAATCCAGATGCGCCAGCCGTTCATCTACGACGCCAGTTTCGCCGAAGCCCTGAACGACCTGCATGCCTCCCTCGAACATTTACGCATCCAGAGCAACCCGGCATGGCGCGGCCTGCTGCGCTCGCTGCGCGCACTGGCGGCCAACCTCGGCACCCTCGATCGCTTGCTCAGCGATGCCAGCAATCCTGACGCCTTGGCTGATGCTACCGACAGCAGCCTGCTCGACCGCTCACCGCGCAATCTCAAGGACGTGTGGATTCGCCTGCGTACACAACTGACGCCGACTTCGCTGCTGTTCCGCCATGCCCTGCGCCTCCCGCTGGCACTGAGTATCGGCTATGGAATGGTGCACCTGATTCACCCGTCGCAAGGCTACTGGATCATCCTCACCACGCTGTTCGTCTGCCAGCCGAACTACGGCGCCACCCGGCGCAAGCTTGGCCAGCGGATCATCGGCACCGCCATTGGCCTGACTGTGGCCTGGGCGCTGTTCGATCTGTTCCCCAACCCGGTGGTGCAATCGTGCTTCGCCATCGCTGCCGGCGTGGTGTTCTTCACCAACCGCACCACCCGCTACACCCTGGCGACGGCGGCTATCACGATCATGGTGCTGTTCTGCTTCAATCAGGTCGGCGACGGCTATGGGCTGTTCCTGCCACGGCTGTTCGATACCTTGCTGGGCAGCCTGATCGCAGGTCTGGCGGTGTTCCTGTTCCTGCCGGACTGGCAGGGTCGGCGCCTGAACAAGGTGCTGGCCAATACCCTGACCTGCAACAGCATCTACCTGCGCCAGATCATGCAGCAATACGCCGCCGGCAAAAGCGACGACCTCGCCTATCGCCTGGCCCGACGCAACGCGCACAACGCCGACGCGGCGCTGTCGACGACGCTGGCGAACATGCTCATGGAGCCGGGGCATTTCCGCAAGGAGGCGGATGTCGGTTTCCGTTTCCTGGTGCTGTCGCACACTTTGCTCAGTTACCTTTCCGGGCTCGGCGCGCACCGCGAAACACAGCTGCCAGCCGAAGTGCGTGAGCATCTGATCGAAGGCGCCGGGGTGAGACTGGCGACCAGCATCGACGAAATCGCTCAAGGCCTGGCGAGCAAGCAGCCGATTGCGATTCAGAGTGATGAAGAAGAAGCGCTGGCCAATGAGCTGGAACAGATGCCGGAGGAGATTGATGAAGGGCAGCGACTGGTGCAGACGCAATTGGCGCTGATATGCCGGCAATTGGGGCCGCTTCGGACATTGGCGGCGCATTTGATCAAGGACACTGCCGAAATCAGCGGCGCCTGAGACGACGCATTCGCGAGCAGGCTCGCTCCCACAGGGTATGCATTTCAAATTGTGGGAGCGAGCCTGCTCGCGAAGAGGTGATCAGCCACAACGAAAATGCCGGATCACCCTTCACATTCCGTGTCGCCGCAATAACTTCTCATAAGTCCCGTCAGCCTTCATCGCCTCGATCGCTCGATCGAACCCGGCGACAATCTGCTCATGCTGCGGATTCTTCAGGCTGACCAGAATATGCAGGCTGTTCTCACTCAACGGCTTGGGTAGGAACTCCACCGAATTGCGCACCTTGGCCGATTCCCGGGCGAGGTAATACTTCGCTACGTACTCATCCTCAAGCGTCAACTTGACCCGATCCGCCGAGAGCATGCGCACGCCCATGGCGAAGTTGTGCACAGGGACTTTCTGCATCGCCGTGTCGGCATCAAAAGGTGCGGAATAGGCGTACCCGCGCACCACCGCAATCGGATAGGTGTGCAGTTGCTCGAGGCTGTTGTATTCAATGGGCGCGTCTTTACGCTTGAGGAAGCGGATGCGGTTGATCAGGTACTCGCCGGAAAACTGGCCGATCTGCGTGCGCTCGTCGTTGTACCAGGCGTTGACCAGAACGTCGTAACGCCCCTCGCCAATCCCCAGCAATGCTCGCGCCCACGGCACTTGCTCGTAACCGCTGGCATAACCGGCGCGAGCCAGTGCAGTGCTGACAATGTCGGTGGCCAGGCCACCGTTGACCAGCGCATCGTCGGTAAATGGCGGCCAATTATCGAATGCCAGCCGCAGCTTCTGCGCCGCAGCATCCTGGCCCAGCACCAGCAGTCCGATCAAAGCAACGGCTTGAAGCAATCGCAGCATGCTTGAACATCCTCAGCGGGCAACCGCCCGACGTGGTTTCACGTCAAATTCCAAGGCCCCTTACCGGCAAAACCCAAGCATTGAACATTAGCTCATGAGAACCAGTGCGCAGTGCTCTTCAGCAGATTACACAAACTCTCGGCCGCCGCGAGAAAGGAATGATGGCATTTTGACCTTTGTCACAGACTGATACGCCATGCAGACATCCGCAGCGGGTGCGCTTAGTATCGGGCGACGTGTTCAAGGAATCGAAAAATGACAATCGAGTGGATCTGCAAACATCATCGTGATCTGGGCAAAGAGCAGTTGTACGCCCTGTTGAAGCTGCGCTCTGATGTATTCGTAGTCGAACAGAAATGTGCCTATCCGGATCTCGATGGCCAGGATCTGGAGGGCGATAGCCATCACCTGATGGGCTGGGAGGATGATCAACTGATGGCTTACCTGCGCTTGCTCGACCCGGAATCCCAAGGCGGCGACGTGGTGATTGGCCGCGTGGTGACCGCACCCGCCGGCCGTGGCAAAGGGCTGGGCCACGCGATGATGGAACAGGCGCTGAAACAGGCAGAAAAGCACTGGCCGCAGGTGCCGATCTATCTGTCGGCGCAGGCGCATTTGCAGGGGTATTACGGCAAGTACGGGTTTGTCGCAGTCGGTGAGGAATATCTCGAGGATGACATTCCACATATCGGGATGCGTCGGTCCTGAGGGCCCTTTCGCGAGCAGGCTCGCTCCCACAGGGAATGCACATCCATTGTGGGAGCGAGCCTGCTCGCGAAGACGTCAGAACTGTCGGCGCAGGAATCAGGGGTATTCAAGCACTGCTTTTATCTGCCGCAAATTGCGCTCGATCCAGCCGCGATCAATCGCTCCCCACTCGCGAATCCGATAACGCCCGGCATGATTGCGTGCGCCCTCCTCCTGTTCGAATGCACAGATGATGTCCAGATCAGCCAGCGCGGCGATGGTGTCCTGCGCCGTGCGCCGGGGCATGCCGGTGACTTCGGTCAGCGTCGGCACACTCGGCGCCAGGCCACTGTCGATCAGATAAGCCACGTACAGACGGCGATAGAAACTGCTTTTGGTCTTGCTGACATCCATCCAAACACTCCCAACGTTAGAAGATCGTCCGAACGCGGCCCGAACCTTCGGCAGCTCCGCCAAAGGATCGCGTTCCAACTGTAGGCGCTGCCGGAGGCTGCGATCTTTAGACTTTTTATTGCATGTCCCGCCACGTCAGGTACACGCGCAGATCGAACTCGATCTGGTGATACCCAGGCAGCATGTGCTCGCACAGTTTATAGAACGCCTTGTTGTGGTCCGATTCCTTGAAGTGCGCCAGTTCGTGCACGACGATCATCTTCAGAAAATCAGGCGCGGCGTCCTTGAACAGCGAGGCAATGCGGATTTCCTTGTTGGCCTTGAGCTTGCCGCCCTGCACCCGTGACACCGTGCTGTGCAGGCCGAGGGCACGGTGAGTCAGGTCGAGGCGGTTGTCGAACAGCACTTTGTCGATGGCCGGCGCATTGCGCATGTACTGCTGCTTGAGATCCAGCGCGTAGCTGTACAAGGCTTTGTCGCTCTGCACGTCATGCCGCCCCGAATAGCGTTGATCGAGGTAATCACCCAGCCGCCCTTCGGCGATCAGTTGGCGCACCTGATCCTGCAAACGCTGGGGATAGGCCTGGAGGTACTTCAACACAGTCATGGACGGGCAGCACGATTGGAAAAAAGGTCCGCCAGTGTAGCGAATTCAACCCGCCAGCGCGCTCCAGTCAAACGGTTCGGCGAAGTGGGCGGCGTCCTCGGCGACCAAGGGTCGCGCCACCAGGAAGCCCTGCACATACTCGCAGCCATGGGCTCGCAGCCATTGATATTGCTCGAGGGTTTCCACCCCTTCAGCGATCACCAGCAGGCCGTATTGCTGACACAGGTCGAGAACCATGCGCACCAGCGCAGCATCACGCGGCGAGTCCGGCAAGCGCGCGATCAAGTGGCGGTCGAGCTTGAGCGTGTCCAGTTCCAGATCGCGCAGATGCGCCAGCGAGCACGGCCCCGAGCCAAAGTCATCCAGCGCCACGCGCACCCCGAGATGACGCAACAGCCGCAGTTGCTTGCGGGTTTCGTCCGGGTTTTGCATCAACGCTTCTTCGGTGACTTCGACTTCCAGTTGCCGAGGCTGCAGCGCATGGCGTTCCATGACCTGGCGCAATTCGGTGACCAGATTCGGCAGGCCGAACTGGGTATTGCTCAGGCTCACACCGAGTACCAGATCTTCAGCGAACAGCGTTTCCCAGGCTTTGCGCTGACCGGCGCCACGGTGATAGATCCAGCTGCCGAGGCGACTGATCAAGCGCGCCTCTTCCAGCAACGGCAGAAATAACCCCGGCGGCACATCGCCGACACTCGGATGCTGCCAGCGCAGCAACGCTTCGAAGCCGCGAATCTGTCCGCTGCCGATCGCCACCTGCGGCTGATAGACCAGATTGAAATCGCGATTTTCGATGGCCTCGCGCACGCTGTCTTCAAGCATCAGACGCGAGCGGGCGCGACCGTTCATTTCATGATCGTAGAAGCGATATTGCTGACGCCCGGCACGCTTGGCTTCGTACATGGCGATGTCCGATGCGCGCAGCAAGCCGTCGAGGTTGCGGCCACAGTCGGGATAAGTGGCAATGCCGATACTGGCGCCGAGAACGATATCCAGGCCTTCGATCTGCTGACAGACCGATACCCGTTCGATGAGTTTTTCGGCAATCTTCGCTGCTTGCTCGGGGAACTCCAGATCCAGCAGCGCGGTAAATTCATCGCCGCCCATGCGCGCGAGAATATCGAACGGCCGCAGGCACGCCTTCAACTGTTCGGAGACCCAGCGCAACACGCGGTCGCCGGCATCGTGGCCGAGAGAATCATTGACCCGCTTGAAGCCATCGAGATCGAGGTAGAGCAGCACCCAGCTGCTGTCGCTGCGCTCGCCGCGCAACAGCAGGTTTTCCACGGTCTGGTAGAACCCGCGCCGGTTGAGCAGACCGGTCAGCGGATCGGTCACCGCCTGGAACTCCAGTTGCTGGTGCAAGTGACGCACCACCGACATGTCCAGCACCGTCACCACCATCGCATGCTGTTCCGAGGGCAACGGCGCGCAGGATAAAGCCACCGGTACTTGCTGTCCGGGCGCCGTGCGCAGCAACGCATCGTGCAGACGCAGGGTTTCACCGCGTTGGTAGCCGGCGTAGAACTCGGAATCGGCCCACAGGGGAATGTGCGGTTTCTGCAGGAAATCGAGAAACTCCTTGCCTTGCAGATCCTTGACCGGCGCGTTGAGCAGCCGCGAAATCGCCGGGTTGGCAAAGCGGATCACGCCGTCCTCGCTCAATACCAGAATGCCTTCGGCGGCGTTATCCAGCACCGAGGCATTGAAGGCCCGCGCCACTTCCAGGTCATGGCTGAGGCGTTGCAGGGCACGGCGATTGCGCTGGTGCTCAAGCAACGCCTGGACCTTGGGCTTGAGAATTTGCGGATCGAACGGCTTGAACAGGTAATCCACTGCGCCACTGGCATAGCCCTTGATCACGGCATCCTGGGATTGCTCGTTGGCGGTCAGGAAAATGATTGGCGTCAGCCGCGTGCGCTGGCTGCCGCGCATCAACCGTGCGACTTCAAAACCGTCCATTCCGGGCATCTGCACATCGAGCAGGACCAGGTCGATGTCATGTTCGAGTAACAGGTTCAGCGCCTCGAAACCGGAGGCGGCGGTCATCACGTGCCAATCCTGACGCTGCAGCAACGCGCGCATGCTGATCAGATTTTCGGGGTAATCATCGACGATCAAAAGGACCGAGCTGCCTTCACCTGGCTGGGGTTGCGCGCATTCCATGCTGCTTCTCTTATCAAGCCGTTGCCGGCAAAAACCATAGACGTACTGAGCCTTCACTCTAGACGCGGATCGGTGAAAGCAGAAGCTGTCATCCCGCCATCATTTAAACAATGCTCAACCCACCCGACTAACGGTCACCGCTACAGCCCCCGAAAACCGGGCGGGATGGCATTTCGACAGGACTTTGACGTCAAGTAATCGCCGTACGGGCATTAACAAAAATTGCCGCTACGCTTATAAAGACGCCCGAAAACGCGCGGGCTAGAGCTTCTGGCACCGGCGTTCCGGATGAATTGATTGGAAGAAACGTCATGATCGACCTCGCAACCTGGAACCTCAGCGTTCCTGTTGGCAGCCCGCCGTACACCGTCGAAACCTCGAAACTGGTGGATGGCTTCAAGGATCAGTACTTCCATTCCGACACCGGCACCCTGTTTTTCTGGTCACCGGTGACCGGCTCGAAAACCGAAAACGCCATCTACCCGCGTACCGAACTGCGCGAAACCTACAGCAACGGCACCCTGCGCAACTGGTACTACCCGGACGCCGACAACCTGCTGCGCGCCACCCTCGCGGTAAACAAAGTGCCCAGCTCGGGCAAGATTGTCATCGGCCAGATTCATGCGTATGAGAGCCAGCGGCCAATGGTCAAGCTCGAATATCAGTACAAGGAAAAAACCCAGACCGGCAATCTGGTGATCAAAGTGCGCATGCGCCCGGACGACGCCGAAAGCCGCGTCATCACCCTGGCTACCGGCGTCAAGCTTGATCGCGAATTCAACTACCTCATCCACTTGAGCCCCGGCGGTGCGCTGGGCGTGAGCGCGGCGGGCTATCAGTGGGACTCCCAGATCAGCGCGACCTGGCGGGACAAGCCGCTGTACTTCAAGGCTGGGGTATATGTGCAGGACAACACCGGGTACACCAGTGAAGGTGGGCAGGTGACGTTTACCAAACTGGATATTGATCACGACAAGTAACCCAAACACCACAAGGAGCTGGCGAGTGCGCCCGTCAGGCATTCGGTCACGTTGAACTGAAGAATAATCGTTCAGAAGAGCCCGCCTGAGGACGGGTTTCTTGAGCCAAATGGATTAAATGTTCCGCATACGGTACATTGACACCAAAATGTTACGGTAGCGCAACATGGATTACTCTCTTTTAATTACCCGTCTCGGGATTCAATTACGTGAAAAACGTATAAATCGTGGCCTGACGCAGGCTCAACTTGCCGATCTGGCGGGACTGACACGATACAAAGTCATTGCGGTAGAGAAAGGCACCCTTTCTGTCGGCATGATCGCTTACGCGCGGGTTTTGGCTGCGTTGGACTGCGAACTCTCGGTGGTTCCAGCAAGGATGCCAACCCTTGAAGAGATCGGAGATTTATTCGAATGAAAATGGCCTCTCTTCAAGTCAGTACCCCTGAAGGTAATAGCGGCAGGCTTTTCAGCGATGCCGAGGATTTCACTTTTCGTTATCACGAAGATGCATCGCCACAAATGGCGATCAGCCTCCTGATGCCTGTACGGCATGACGAGTTTCGTCGGCGTGAGTTGCACCCGGTCTTCCAAATGAACCTGCCCGAAGGCTACGTACTGGAGCAGTTGCGCAACCGCTTGGCCAAGACTGTGAACGTCGACCCAATGCTGCTACTGGCACTTTCCGGCAGTACATCGCCGATTGGCAGGGTTCACGTACGCTCTGAAACCGTTGATGCATTGTTGCAGGCTCAAGAATTTCCGGGAGAAAAACTCGACGAGATTCTCACGTGGGACGGTACGGAAGATATCTTCGCCGACATGCTCGATCGCTACATCCTGCGGGCAGGCATTTCAGGTGTTCAACCCAAGTTGCTGGTGCCGGAGCGGCAAGAAATAGCGTTGCCGAGAGTGACATCCAAAACCTCGGATCTGATCATCAAGAGTGGCAGAGACGAATTCCCGGGCCTGGCGATTAACGAATTCCTTTGCATGTCCATGGCGAAAGAGGCGGGTATTCCCGTTCCACCGTTTTACCTTTCCGACAACGCCAAACTGTTTGTCATGCGCCGCTTTGACCGCGACGACCAGCTCAATCCGATTGGGTTTGAAGACATGGCGGTGCTGATGGGGCTGTCGGCTAATCAGAAGTACAGCAAAAGTTATGCGGCAATTGCGAAGGCTGTCCGACTGTATTGTCCCGCACGACATTTGCGCACGTCCCTTGAGCAACTCTTCGATATCGTCGCCCTGAGCTGCATCGTTGGAAATGGCGACGCTCACTTGAAAAATTTCGGTTTGCTCTATTCCGAACCCGCGCAACGCGATGCGCATCTGGCGCCGGCTTACGACATCGTCAACACCACGGCCTATATTCCAGAAGATGTTCTGGCATTGGATCTGGCGGGCAACAAGTCAATGTTCGCGTCAAGACAAGGGCTCCTGGAGTTTGCTCACACCTGTGAAATCGACCACCCCAAGGAGCGAATTCAGCACCTGCTCGACTCGGTTGAAGCGGTTCTCGATCGCTATCCTCAGTATCGCGAACAGGCGCCCCATGTGGTCAATGCCATTAAGCACGCGGCAGCGCCATTTTCTCTGACTTTTGGATAGCTTCGTTACCGCGAGAAATTCCGCCCACAAAAAAACCCGCCTCTCCAGACTGTGTGAAAACCTAGCAATCTGCGCAGCGCTCAAAGAAAAATGCTCCGTATCGAAAGATACGGAGCATTTTTCGTTATGGCCTACATCCAGGGACAGTCCCGCAGCCAGACCAGCCTGTTTCCGGTCTCGCTGGAAGAGTTGATTCCCGAGGATCACCTCGTTCGCGTTATCGATCTTTACGTCGCCAAGCTGGATCTGGCTCGACTGGGCTTTGATAAAGCACTTCCCCAAAGCACCGGCCGTCCCTCTTACGATCCAGCGGATCAGCTCAAACTCTACCTCTACGGCTATTTCCAGCGGATTCGCTCATCACGACGGCTCGAAGCCGAGTGACAGCGCAACGTCGAAGTGATGTGGCTGATCAATCGACTCAAGCCTGATTTCAAGACCATCGCCGATTTCCGTAAAGACAACAAAGCCGCTTTCATCGCGACGTGCCGGGCCTTCGTGCAGTTTTGCCGCACAGCGGGGCTGATAACCGGCGAGTTGGTGGCCATTGATGGCAGCAAATTTCAGGCGGTCGCCTCTTCACGGCGTCATATGAATTTGAAGCGGCTCCAACATCAAGAGCAGAAGCTGGAGAAGCGCATCGCCCACTATTTGGCAGAGCTGGACGAGGCAGATAAAACCGAAGCCGGCGAGAAGATTGACCGCAATGCAATCAAGGCGACTTTGGCGCAACTTGAAGTCAGGCATTCCAATAACTTGACGTGCCAGGCGCTGATGAAATCCATGGAGCTTGAGCAATTCAATACCCACGAAAGCGATGCGCTAATGCTGCTAACGCACAAAGGGCCTCGGGTCGGGTACAACGTGCAGACAGCCGTGGACGCTGAAAACTGCATGATCGTGCATCATGAAGTGACTCAGGACAGCGATGATCGCAAGCAACTTGAACCGATGGCCAAGGCCGCCAAGGAACAACTTTCGCAGGATGAACTGACGGTCACCGCGGATGCGGGCTATTCCAATGGCAAGCAGTTCCAGGTATGTGAGGATGAGAACATCACGGCTTATGTGCCTGTGGCGCGATCACTCAACTCCTGCGGCAAGGAACAGATATTTTTCGATCGAACAGCATTTGCCTACGATGCGTCGCAAGATCGATATCAATGCCCTGCCGGAAAATGGCTGATCTTTAAGCAGATCAGCAACAAAGGCCGGATCTACCAAGCGAAGGTCAGCGACTGCGCAAGCTGCACGATTAAAGCGAAGTGCACCGACGCCAAACGCCGATACATCTCGCGTCATCTGCACGAACAGGCTTTCGAGCGAATGGAGCAGCGAATGCAGGCGCGTCCCGAAATGATGGTCAGCCGACGATCCATCGTCGAACATCCCTTTGGCAACCTTAAACAGTGGTTATTTGGTAACGCTCGCTTCTTGCTGCGACAGCTTGAAGGCGCGAGAGCTGAAATGGCCTTGGCGGTGAACGCCTACAACCTGAAAAGAGCAATTAACGTGTTGGGCGCGCGCCAGATGATGGCGCTGATGGGCTGAAACGCCTTTTTTCGTTTTGCTGTGAGCACAAAAGCAAACGCCCCGAACAAGTCGGGGCGTTTGCTGGAACCACCATCAGTGCGTTTTCACACAGTCTGTTTTGGCGGGTTATTTATCAGAGATTAATACATCCAAATACACTGCCTCTATACGTTACCGACAGGCCTGTTTAAATTACTGCTCTTATACTGATTTTATGAAATACCTGAAAAGAATATCGCGAATGACTATATAAAACTGTCATTTCTGTCAGGTTACAAAAAACAGACTTCCACCTAACCTCATCAACGTGATCCCGGAAAACCAACTTCGGACTGAAGTTCAACCCGAGCCTTAAATATCGCGAGCAAAAGGTGAAGAAGATAATGCTTACTTTCCAAGGAACCGTCTCTGATACAGGCGAAAGCAATCCCGCCACACTTACTTTTGATGACCTAAGCCAACAAGGCGGACAGTTAAATAATGGGAAAATGAACTATTACGGGCTTCACTTTAAAGTCACCGGTAGCTATACCGCGAAAAATTCCAGGTCTTTTAATCTTCAAGCAAAAGCAAAAGCCTCAGACGGAGATGAATATGGACACGGAGACAGTTCACTCACCATCAGCTTGAAATCGCCCGACGGCAACGATAATGAGTTGAACGGCACTGTTAAGGTTAACGCAGGCGGGCCGAATGTGGGTAAAACCTACAATATGAACTTCACAAGAGGGTAAGACCAGAACACAAAAAACCCGCCTCACGGCGGGTTTCTTTTTAATCAGCTCAACGCTCAGGCTCAGTTAACCTTGGCGTTCAACTCACCCTTCAGATAACGCTGATACATCGCTTCCAGCGAGATCGGTTTGATCTTCGAAGCATTACCGGCAGTACCGAACGCTTCATAACGCGCGATGCACACGTCACGCATTGCGGTCACGGTGGCGCCGAAGAATTTACGCGGGTCGAATTCGCTCGGGTTGGTGGCCATCAGGCGACGCATGGCGCCGGTGGACGCCAGGCGCAGGTCGGTGTCGATGTTGACCTTGCGCACGCCGTGCTTGATGCCTTCGACGATTTCTTCAACCGGGACGCCGTAGGTTTCTTTGATGTCGCCGCCGTACTGGTTGATGATCGCCAGCCATTCTTGTGGTACGGAGGACGAACCGTGCATCACCAGGTGGGTGTTCGGAATGCGCTTGTGGATTTCCTTGATACGGTCGATCGCCAGCACGTCGCCGGTAGGTGGCTTGGTGAACTTGTAGGCGCCGTGACTGGTGCCGATGGCGATGGCCAGGGCATCGACCTGGGTGCGCTTGACGAAGTCAGCGGCTTCTTCCGGGTCGGTCAGCATCTGGCTGTGATCCAGAACGCCTTCAGCGCCGATGCCGTCCTCTTCACCGGCCATGCCGGTTTCCAGCGAACCCAGGCAGCCCAGCTCGCCTTCTACCGAGACGCCGCAGGCGTGCGCCATGGCCACGGTTTGTTGGGTAACGCGGACGTTGTAGTCGTAGTCGGTCGGGGTCTTGCCGTCTTCGCCCAGCGAGCCGTCCATCATCACCGAGCTGAAGCCCAGTTGAATCGAACGCTGGCAGACGTCAGGGCTGGTGCCGTGGTCCTGGTGCATGCACACCGGGATGTGCGGGAATTCTTCGATCGCGGCCAGGATCAAGTGACGCAGGAATGGCGCGCCGGCGTATTTGCGGGCGCCGGCCGAAGCCTGGACGATGACCGGGGAGTCAGTCTTGTCAGCGGCTTCCATGATGGCGCGCATCTGCTCAAGGTTGTTGACGTTGAAAGCTGGAACGCCGTAGCCGAACTCGGCTGCGTGGTCCAGCATCTGGCGCATGCTGATAAGTGCCATTGTGTGTGTCTCTCCCGGTTGAGGGTCGTTGATCGTGCCAGCCTGCCGGAGCGGCGGCGGCTATTCAAGTTAATGCAGATCGGGGGTTAGGCCCGGTCTGGTGATTCGGTGTTACCAAAACTGTGTGAACAACAGGGACCCCCTGTGGGAGCGAGCCTGCTCGCGAAAGCGGTCTGACGGACACTGCATCATCGACGGCAAGATTGCTTTCGCGAGCAGGCTCGCTCCCACATTTGGATCTCTGTACATCAATTCAATCGTGTTACTCGGCCTTGCAACCACGGCCAATCAGGTCATTGGTGGCGACCCAGTACACCAGGCCTTCGTCACCCTTGACGTGAAACGCCAGCATGCCGTCGCTGTACAGCGCGCCCGAGGCGCCCGGCTCTTCTTTCAGGCGATAGACCTGATCACCGCCGCCGAGGCGAACGTCGACTTCCTTCTGGCCGGCATCGGCGTAACGCCACAACACCTTGGCCTGACTGTCGCAGGTCCAGGTCGTCCAGTTATCCACCGGGGCGGACGACTGAAACAGGTTCAACTGCGCGCAGCCACCCAACAATGCCAACGCCGCAACGGCGATCAAGCCTTTCATCCGTGTTCCTCGACTGACGGCGCACGCCGCCAGCCCTGAGTTAAAGAGTCAGACCCGTCAAGGACAACCATGTTCCTTGACCGGGGTTTGCGTCTCGTATTTGTCCAGGCCGTCCGGGCCCGAGCGCTTGTTCAGCACCGGGTTGGTTTCGGCCTGCCAGTCGGCCTGGTAACAGCCCTTCTGCGGCTCGCTCGGTGCTGGCGTCGCGTCGGCCTTCGGGGTACTCCCGCAGGCCGCCAGCGTACCGCTCAGCAACAACAGCGCTAACGACTTGACCATGTGAACACTCCTTTGCCTGGCCAAACGGGCGGCCTCAGGCCTTGGCCCGGCTTTCCAGGACTTCAACGGCAGGCAGCACCTTGCCCTCGACGAATTCGAGGAACGCGCCACCACCGGTGGAAATGTAGGAGATTTGCTCAGCCACGCCATATTTATCGATCGCCGCCAGGGTGTCGCCACCGCCGGCAATGGAGAATGCCGAGCTTTCGGCGATGGCCTGCGCGAGCACCTTGGTGCCGTTACCGAACTGATCGAACTCGAACACGCCGACCGGGCCGTTCCACAGAATGGTTTTCGACGACTTCAGCAACTCGGCGAAATTGGCGGCGGTTTGCGGACCGATGTCGAGAATCATGTCGTCAGCCGCAACGTCAGCAATCAGCTTGACGGTCGCTTCGGCGCTTTCGGCAAATTCCTTGGCCACCACCACATCAACCGGCAACGGTACGCTGACTTTCGCCGCGATTTCACGGGCGGTGTCGAGCAGGTCCGGTTCGTACAGCGATTTGCCAACCGGGTGGCCGGCGGCCGCGAGGAAAGTGTTGGCGATGCCGCCGCCGACGATCAGTTGATCGCAGATCTGGCTCAGGCTGTTGAGCACGTCGAGTTTGGTCGAGACCTTGGAGCCGGCGACGATGGCCGCCATTGGCTTGGCCGGCGCGCCCAGGGCCTTGCCTAGCGCGTCCAGTTCAGCGGCCAGCAACGGGCCGGCAGCGGCGACTCTGGCGAACTTGGCTACACCATGGGTCGAACCTTCGGCACGGTGAGCAGTGCCGAAAGCGTCCATCACGAACACGTCGCACAGGGCCGCGTATTGCTGGGCCAGGTCGTCGGCGTTCTTTTTCTCGCCCTTGTTGAAGCGCACGTTTTCGAACAGCACGATGTCGCCAGCCTTGACCTCGACACCGCCGAGGTAGTCAGCCACCAGCGGCACTTCACGGCCCAGCGCTTTGCTCAGGTAGTCGGCGACAGGCTTCAGGCTGTTCTCGGCGGAGAACTCGCCTTCTGTAGGTCGGCCCAGGTGCGAGCAGACCATCACTGCCGCGCCTTTTTCCAGGGCCAGCTTGATGGTCGGCAGCGAAGCCAGGATGCGCGCGTCGCTGGTGACAACACCGTCCTTGACGGGGACGTTGAGGTCTTCGCGGATCAATACGCGCTTACCTTGCAGATCGAGGTCGGACATCTTCAACACGGTCATGGGTCGCACTTCCTACGGTTTTTTTGAAGTTGCTGTTTGCAGATAGTGGTCTGCAACGTCCAGCATTCGGTTGGCAAAACCCCATTCGTTGTCGAACCAGGCCAGGATGTTCACCAGTTTGGGGCCGGAAACACGGGTCTGACTGGCATCGACGATGGCCGAATGTGGGTCATGGTTGAAATCACAGCTGGCGTGCGGCAACTCGGTGTAGGCCAGCAGGCCTTTGAGCGGGCCGCTGGTGGCGGCTTCGCGCAGGATCCGGTTGACCTCGTTGGCGTCAGTCGCGGTGGCGGTCTGCATCGTGATGTCGAGGCAGGACACGTTGACTGTCGGCACGCGCACGGCTTTGGCCTGAATTCGCCCTGCAAGTTCCGGCAGCAGACGCTCGATACCACGCGCCAGACCAGTGGACACCGGGATCACCGACTGGAACGCCGAACGCGTGCGGCGCAGGTCTTCGTGGTGATAGGCGTCGATCACCGGCTGATCGTTCATCGCCGAGTGAATCGTGGTGATCGACACGTAATCCAGACCAATCGCCTGATCGAGCAGGCGCAGCAGCGGCACGCCGCAGTTGGTGGTGCACGAGGCGTTGGACACCAGCAATTCGTCGCCGGTCAGGCAGTCCTGATTGACGCCGTAGACGATGGTGGCATCGACATCCGCTTCGCTGGCCATCGGCTGCGAGAACAGCACGCGCGGCGCGCCGGCGTCGAGAAACCGCTGGCCATCGGCACGGGTGTGGTAAGCGCCGGAGCACTCAAGCACCAGATCGACGCCCAGCGACGCCCAATCGATGCCTTCGGGGGTGGCACTGCGCAAGACCTTCACGCAGTCGCCATTGATATACAGACAATCGCCTTCAACCCGCACTTCGCCGGGAAAACGGCCGTGGGTGGAGTCGAAGCGTGTCAGGTATTCGATGCTGGCCATGTCGGCCAGATCGTTGATCGCGACAATTTCAAACCCGGCCTTCGCACCGCGCTCGAACAACGCCCGCAAGACGCAACGACCAATGCGGCCGTAGCCGTTGAGTGCAACTTTGTAGGGACGCGGTTGAGGCATGGGGTTCTCGATTACCGTGGTGAATCATGCAGTGCGATGGCGCCTGAGCGTACGCTTTCGCGAGCAGGCTCGCTCCCACAGGGAAATGCATTCCAATGTGGGAGCGAGCCTGCTCGCGAAGGCGTCAGCTCAGACAACACCTTTTCTGGATCAGTCTTCCAGCAGCTCTTCAGCCTGACCGAGAATGTTTTCCAGGGTAAAACCGAACTCTTCGAACAAAGCCGAAGCCGGCGCCGACTCACCGTAGGTGGTCATGCCGATCACGCGGCCTTCCAGCCCCACGTACTTGAACCAGAAATCGGCGTGGGCCGCTTCGATGGCGATACGTGCGCTGACCTGCAACGGCAGAACCGACTGCTTGTACTCCGCATCCTGAGCATCGAACGCGCTGGTGCACGGCATGGACACCACGCGAACCTTGCGGCCCTGCTCGGTCAGTTTGTCGAAGGCTTGAACCGCCAGACCGACTTCCGAACCGGTGGCGATCAGGATCAGCTCAGGCTCGCCTGCGCAATCCTTGAGCACATAACCGCCACGGCTGATGTTGGCAATCTGGCCAGCGTCGCGTTCCTGATGTTGCAGGTTCTGCCGCGAGAAGATCAGCGCCGACGGGCCGTCCTTGCGCTCCAGAGCGTTTTTCCAGGCCACCGCTGATTCCACGGCATCGGCTGGGCGCCAGGTGTCGAGGTTCGGCGTGCTGCGCAGGCTGGTCAACTGCTCGATCGGCTGGTGCGTCGGGCCGTCTTCGCCCAGACCAATGGAGTCGTGGGTATAGACGTGGATCACGCGTTTCTTCATCAAAGCCGACATGCGTACGGCGTTGCGCGCGTATTCCATGAACATCAGGAAAGTCGCGCCGTAAGGCACCAGACCGCCGTGCAGGGCGACGCCGTTCATGATCGCGGTCATGCCGAACTCGCGCACGCCGTAGTACATGTAGTTGCCGCTGGCGTCTTCAGCGCTGACGCCTTTACAGCCTTTCCACAGGGTCAGGTTGGAACCGGCGAGGTCTGCCGAACCGCCGAGCATTTCCGGCAGCAGCGGGCCGAACGCGTTGAGGGTGTTCTGGCTGGCTTTGCGGCTGGCGATGGTCTCGCCCTTGGCCGCGACTTCGGCGATGTAGGCCGAGGCTTTTTCCGAGAAGTCGGCCGGCAGTTCGCCGCTCAGACGACGGATCAGCTCGTTGGCTTCAGCCGGGAATGCCGCAGAGTAGGCGGCGAAACGCTGATCCCACTCGGCTTCCACTGCGCGGCCTGCTTCTTTGGCATCCCACTCGGCATAGATGTCGGCCGGGATTTCGAACGGGCCGTAGTTCCAGTTCAGCGCCTGACGGGTCAGGGCGATTTCCGCGTCACCCAGTGGGGCGCCGTGGCAATCTTCCTTGCCCTGCTTGTTCGGCGAACCGAAACCGATGGTGGTCTTGCAGCAGATCAGGGTCGGCTGGGCGCTTTTGCGTGCGGTTTCGATGGCGGTCTTGATCTCTTCCGGATCGTGACCGTCGACATTGCGGATCACCTGCCAGTTGTAGGCTTCGAAGCGCTTCGGCGTGTCATCGGTGAACCAGCCTTCGACTTCGCCGTCGATGGAAATGCCGTTGTCATCATAGAAGGCAATCAGCTTGCCCAGGCCCAGCGTGCCGGCCAACGAGGCGACTTCGTGGGAAATGCCTTCCATCATGCAGCCATCACCGAGGAACACGTAGGTGTGGTGGTCAACGATGTTATGGCCGGGACGGTTGAACTGCGCCGCCATGACCTTTTCAGCCAGAGCGAAACCGACGGCGTTGGCCAGACCCTGACCCAGCGGGCCGGTGGTGGTTTCAACGCCCGGGGTGTAACCGAATTCCGGGTGGCCTGGAGTGCGGCTGTGCAGTTGACGGAACTGCTTGAGGTCGTCGATCGACAGGTCGTAACCGGTCAGGTGCAGCAGCGAGTAGATCAACATCGAGCCGTGGCCGTTGGACAGCACGAAGCGGTCACGGTCGGCGAACGACGGGTTGCTCGGGTTGTGCTTGAGGAAGTCGCGCCACAGCACTTCGGCAATATCTGCCATACCCATAGGGGCACCGGGATGGCCGCTGTTGGCTTTTTGCACGGCATCCATGCTGAGGGCACGAATGGCGTTGGCACGCTCACGACGGCTAGGCATCGCTGATCTCCTGGGTGTGAATAGACTGAAACGGAAAAAAGGAGGGCATTTTCCCTCACCCATGCGCCTCGGGGCAATGACAGATAGTCATCGGCAGGCGTTTTTCCAATCGATAGCACAGGTTTCGCCTGGTGAAACCTTTCCGCTATTCGTTTGTAGAGACTACCGTCCGCTGAGAAGTGCCATTTATCGAGCAATATCAAAACTTTTTGATATTGGCCTTGCGGTGTCTTGCCCCCGTCTCTAGACTGCCAGCCCTATGAACTTACGCGTGCCTTCCATTCGCCATGACGATTGCGACGAGCTGGCGGCCCTGTGCAAGGCCGGCGGCGATCCGTTGCGGCTGAATGTCTTGCGCGCGCTGGCCAACGATTCGTTCGGCGTGCTGGAGCTGGCACTGATTTTCGGCATCGGCCAGTCGGGCATGAGCCATCACCTCAAGGTGCTGGCGCAAGCCGATCTGGTGGCGACACGCCGTGAAGGTAACGCGATTTTCTATCGTCGCGCCCTGCCCCACAGCGAATTGCTCGGCGGCAAGCTGCACGCGGCATTGTTAGAAGAAGTCGACAACCTGGATCTGCCACACGAAGTGCAAGCGCGCATCGAGCAGGTCCACGGACAGCGTGCCGCCGCCAGTCAGGACTTTTTCGCCCGGGTCGCGGAAAAATTCCGTGCCCAGCAAGACTTGATCGCAGGCCTGCCGCAGTACCGTGACAGCGTGCTGGCCCTGCTCGACAAACTGAACTTCGATGGTGCAGCCACGGCCATTGAAGTCGGCCCCGGCGATGGTGCTTTTCTGCCGGAACTGGCCCGTCGCTTCGGCACCGTAACCGCGCTGGACAACAGCCCGGCGATGCTCGAACTGGCGCGTCAGGTGTGTGAACGTAAAGAGCTGGCTAACGTCAGCCTGCAATTGGCCGATGCATTGAACGGCACAAGCCTTACGGCCGATTGCGTGGTGTTGAACATGGTGCTGCACCATTTCGCCGCCCCGGCCGATGCGCTCAGGCACATGGCCGATCTGCTGCAACCGGGCGGTAGCCTGCTCGTGACAGAGTTATGTAGCCACAACCAGAGTTGGGCCAGGGAGGCCTGCGGTGATCTCTGGTTGGGGTTTGAACAGGACGATCTGGCCCGTTGGGCCACCGCTGCGGGACTCGTTCCCGGGGAAAGCCTCTATGTAGGCTTACGTAATGGTTTCCAGATCCAGGTTCGCCACTTTCAGCGACCGGCTGGCGACACTCACCATCGGTAAATTCAGGAAAACATCGAGATGAGCGAATACTCCCTCTTCACCTCCGAGTCCGTGTCTGAAGGACATCCGGACAAAATCGCCGACCAGATTTCCGATGCGGTGCTGGACGCCATTATTGCCCAGGACAAACACGCTCGCGTGGCCGTGGAAACCCTGGTCAAGACCGGCGTGGCCATCGTTGCCGGTGAAGTGACCACCAGTGCCTGGGTCGACCTGGAGCAGATCGTTCGTGACGTGATTTGCGACATCGGCTACACCAGCTCCGAAGTCGGCTTCGACGGCGCCACCTGCGGCGTGATGAACATCATCGGCAAGCAGTCCCCTGACATCAACCAGGGTGTCGACCGCGCCAAGCCTGAAGATCAGGGTGCCGGCGACCAGGGCCTGATGTTCGGCTACGCCAGCAACGAAACCGACGTTTTGATGCCAGCGCCGATCACCTTCTCGCACCAGCTTGTACAAAGGCAAGCCGAAGCACGCAAGTCGGGCCTGCTGCCTTGGCTGCGTCCGGACGCCAAGTCGCAAGTGACCTGCCGTTACGAAGGCGGCAAGGTTGTCGGCATCGACGCTGTGGTTCTGTCGACCCAGCACAACCCGGAAGTTTCCTACAAAGACCTGCGCGAAGGCGTGATGGAGCTGATCGTCAAGCACGTACTGCCTGCCGAACTGCTGAGCAAGGACACCCAGTTCCACATCAACCCGACCGGCCAGTTCATCATTGGCGGCCCGGTTGGTGACTGCGGTCTGACCGGTCGCAAGATCATCGTCGACAGCTACGGCGGCATGGCCCGTCACGGCGGCGGCGCATTCTCCGGCAAGGATCCATCGAAGGTTGACCGTTCGGCTGCCTACGCTGGCCGTTACGTGGCCAAGAACATCGTTGCGGCCGGCCTGGCCGAGCGTTGCGAGATTCAGGTTTCCTACGCGATCGGTGTGGCCCAGCCTACCTCGATCTCGCTGAACACTTTCGGCACCGGCAAGATCAGCGATGACAAGATCATCAAACTGGTGCGTGAAGTGTTCGACCTGCGTCCATACGCGATCACCACCATGCTCGACCTGCTGCACCCGATGTACCAGGAAACCGCAGCCTACGGCCACTTCGGCCGTGCTCCGCAGTCCAAGACCGTTGGCGAAGACAGCTTCACCACGTTCACCTGGGAAAAAACCGACCGCGCCGACGCCCTGCGTTCCGCCGCTGGCCTGTAAAACCCTGGCTGCATAAAAGCCCCGCACGGTTCGCGCCGTGCGGGGCTTTTTCATGCCTGACAGATTTTTGAGATCCCTGTGGGAGCGAGCCTGCTCGCGAAGGCGCCCGCCCATGCAACGTCAATTCAGAATCCGGAAACACCTCGAAAAACACCCCCGGTAACGCATTTCGAATCCTCACCTACCCTTCAAGCATTACCCCCGAGCAAGGACGCTCAACGATGCTCTTCACACTGCGCCTGTTGCTGGCCTTCCTGCTGGCACTCATCACCCTCGTCAGCCAAGCCAACTGCCCCAACTGGCCCTTACCCCAGGCACAACGCGAAATCACCGTCCTGCAAAACCAGATCGACCAATGGGACGACGCCTATCACCGCGAAAGTCGCTCGCTGATCGCCGACGAACTCTATGACCAGTCCCGGCTGCGGCTGAAAGAATGGCGAGCCTGCTTCAACCAACCGTCATCACCGCAGCCGTTGCGCACCGCGTCCGGCACGATCACCCATCCCATCGCCCAGACCGGTCTGGACAAATTGCACAAAGCAGAAGACGTCGCCGACTGGCTGCGCGATCGCCAGGACGTTTGGGTACAGCCCAAGGTCGACGGCGTGGCTGTCACGCTGATCTACCGCCAGGGAATATTGCAGCAGGCCATCAGTCGCGGTGACGGGGTCAACGGCCAGGACTGGAGCGTCTCGGCGCGCAGGATCGCAGCCATTCCGCAACGTTTGAGGCAGCCACGGGATCTGCTGGTACAGGGCGAACTCTATTGGCGCCTCAATGCGCATGTTCAATCACAGTCCGGCAGCTTCAATGCCCGCGCCACCGTGGCCGGGCTGATGGGCCGCAAATCCCTTGATGCTGAACAGGCTGCCGGAATCGGGCTGTTCGTTTGGGACTGGCCACAAGGTCCGATCGATTTTTCCGAACGCCTGGCAGAACTCCAGGCATTAGGGTTCGCTGCCACTGAGCCCTATACGCAGCCCATCACCCATTTCGAAGACGCGCAAAAATGGCGCGAGCACTGGTATCGCTCGCCCCTGCCCTTTGCCAGCGACGGCGTGGTGCTGCGTCAGAGCCAACGGCCACCCGCCGAGCGCTGGCAGGCCAAGGCACCTTATTGGGCGATTGCCTGGAAATACCCTTTCGCCCAGGCATTGGCCGAAGTGCGTAAGGTCAATTTCAAGATCGGCCGCACCGGGCGGATCACGCCGGTGCTGGAACTGCTGCCGGTCAGACTCGATGACCGCGAAATCAAGCGGGTCAGTGTCAGCTCGCTCAAGCGCTGGCAAACCCTCGACATCCGCCCCGGCGATCAGGTGGCAATCAGTCTGGCCGGGCTGACCATCCCACGCCTGGACAGTGTCGTGCTGCGCACCAGCGAACGGGCAGACATCAGCGCCCCCAATGCCGCCGACTACCACACCCTGAGCTGCTGGCAACCGACACCCGGCTGTGAAAGCCAGTTTCTTGCGCGTCTGACCTGGCTCAGTGGCAAGCGGGGTCTGGCGATGCAACATGTCGGACGCGGCACCTGGGAGAAACTTTTGGAAACAGGCCGTCTGAAACACCTGCTGGATTGGCTGACCCTCGATGCGTCAGAGCTTGCTAACATTGCCGGCCTCGGCGAGCGCAGCAGCGCACGTCTGATCCATAGTTTTCACGGCGCGCGGCAACAGCCGTTCGCTCAATGGTTGAAAGCGCTGGGCATGCCGCCGACCGGACAGGCGCAACTGGACGACTCATGGCAGGCCCTGGCACAACGTGACACTGAACAATGGCAGGCAGAAGCCGGCATCGGCCCGGGACGCGCGGCGCAACTGAGCGCATTCTTTCGCGACCCGCAGGTAGTGGCTATGAGTGAAACTTTGAAAGCCGCCGGAATCGACGGCTTCTGAACCTGCAATCCCCGCCCGGCGGGAACCCAACGGCCGGCCAGACGCTCCAACAGCGCAGTGCCCTCCCACCCCGATTGCCTTTGCACATGGAGCTTTTATGAAATTTCTCGCACCGCTCGCCCTGCTTACTCTTTGCGGCGTCATGGCCGCCCCGGTCATGGCCGAGGAAGACGGCCCGGGCCTGACCGGTTGCGCTGCCAAGAAGCAGGGCATCATCAATCAGATCGAGCAGGCCAAATCCCGCGGCAACATGGAGCAGCAGGCCGGTCTGGAAACCGCACTGCGTGAAGTGAACGAACACTGCACCGACGCCGGGCTGAAAAAAGAACGTGAGAACAAGGTGCTTGAGGCCAAGCACGAAGTCAGTCAGCGTCAGGCGGATCTCGACAAGGCCATGAAGAAGGGCGATCCGGAGAAGATCAACAAGCGCAAGGAGAAGCTCGCCGAGTCGCGCAAGGAACTGCAGGAAGCGTTGGACGAGATCGACAAGTAAGATTTTGGTTTCGTGGCGAATGGCAAAGCGCTTTCGCGAACAGGCTCGCTCCCACATGAACCACTTGGTCAACTGTGGAAGCGAGCGTGCTCGCGCAGGTGTCAGCTCAAGCAATACAAATCAATGATCGCGAAACTCTTTATGGCAGGCACTGCAGGCATCCTCGACTTTCTGCACTGCCGGTCCGAGATTGCTGGCCTTGTACGGCTGAACCTGACTGGCGACCACCAATTCACCGGTAGCCGCCTCAAGGGCGCGGGCCAGCTCCTGAAAACGCGCCTGTTTCTGCCAGACATCATCTTTGGCGCTGGTGTGATCTTCTTCGCGCACCTGCGGGAAATGCTTCCACGGCTCATGGGACAAAGCATCGAGCCTGACCGCGCCTTCGGCAAATTTCGGTCCGTCGAACGCAATGCGCCCACGCAACATGCCGCCGAGATCTTCGCTGGTCTTGAGCATCTGCTTGAAGATGGCCTTGCGTTGACCCAACGGCGAATTCGGATCGACACCGCCACAGGCGGACAAGGTCAGACAGGCCAGCAATACAACAGGAATTCGTTTCAGAGTCATGGTCGCTTCAGGTCGCGGAAATCGGCGGCCAGTATCCTCGGCTCATGGCCAAACACCAATAGCCCTATTAAAAATACGGGTTGTTCGAGCGCATGGAGCACTCGGCCAACCGGCACAGGAATCACTCCATGAACAGCCGCTTCACGGCCTGGCGTCACCCGCTTCTCGTCACCCTGCCAATCCTGGCCGTCCTGGCCGGCTGCACCGGCGGTGACAATGCCGAACCGAAAACCCATGCGCTGGCCACGTATTCCAGCGCGACCTGGGAAGCGTTGCCCGCGGTCTCCGACAACGATCTGGTTGCCGGTTTCGGTTCCTGGCGCAGCGCCTGCACACGACTCAAAGCCGACGTGGTCTGGGGCCCGACCTGCGCTGCGGCGGCGAATGTGCCGCAAAGCGCCGCCGAGATTCGCGCGTTCCTCAAGCAGAACCTCGATGTCTATGGCCTGCGCGCCGAGAACGACAACCCCAACGGCCTGATCACGGGCTACTACGAACCCGTCTACCCCGGCAGCCTGACACCCACCGCGACGGCAAATGTGCCGGTGTACGGCGTGCCCGAAGACATGATCATCGTCTCGCTCGACAGCATCTATCCGGAATTGAAAGGCAAGCGCTTGCGCGGCCGCCTCGAAGGACGCGTGCTCAAGCCTTACGACGACGCAGCGACCATTGAATCCAAAGGCGTGAAAGCGCCGGTAGTGGCTTATCTGACTGATCCGATGAACCTGCAATTTCTGCAGATTCAGGGCTCGGGCCGGATTCAGACCGAGGACGGCAAACAGTTACGCATCGCCTACGCTGATCAGAACGGCCACCCGTACCGGCCGATCGGTCGCTGGCTCGTCGAACAAGGTGAGCTGAAGAAGGAAGAGGTAACCATGAGCGCGATCAGCAACTGGGCCAAGGCTAACCCGACGCGCATTCCGGAACTGCTCGCCAGCAACCCGAGCTACGTGTTCTTCACCCGCAATCCGGACAGCAACGAAGGCCCGCGCGGCTCGCTGAACGTGCCGCTGACCGCCGGTTACAGCGCGGCGGTGGATCGCAAGGTGATTCCGCTGGGCAGTCTGTTATGGCTGTCGACCACCAAACCTGATGGCACCCCACTGGTGCGCCCGGTTGCGGCGCAGGATACCGGCGGCGCGATTGCCGGTGAGGTGCGCGCGGATCTGTTCTGGGGCACCGGCGATGCGGCCGGGCAACTGGCCGGGGACATGAAACAGCAGGGGCAGATCTGGATGCTCTGGCCTAAAGGACAAGAGTTGCCGCAGGTCCCGCAGGTGGCGGATACACCGAAGCAAAAGTCTTAGGTTCTTCGCCGTCTGATCCATTGCTTTCGCGAGCAGGCTCGCTCCCACATCTGGAATGCATTTCCATGTGGGAGCGAGCCTGCTCGCGAAGAGGCCGGCAGCAACAGCTGATAATCAGATCGACACAAAGAAAAACGAAGCAATCAGCCCCATCCCGATAAACCACACCACCGAACGCAGTGCAGCCCAGTCGGCCAGATAGCAAATGATGTACAGCAGGCGACTGGTGATAAACAGCACCGCCAGCACATTGACCGTCACCAGCTCCGCAGTGCCGACCAGATGCGCAACGATCACTGCGGCAGCAAACGCCGGTGTGACTTCAAAGCTGTTCAATTGCGCGGCGTGGGCGCGACGGGCGACGCCATCGACGCTGTCGAGAAAATCCCGTGGATCGTAATTGTCCTTCAAGCGGAAACCGCCGGTGGCCTTCGCCACGATCGTGCACACGTACGGCAGGAAAATCGCGATCAACACACACCACAGAGCCACTGTCATAACGTCGTCCTTTTTCGATTCGAATAATTGGCGAGCGGTCAGAACTTCATCATCAGCATGCCGATCAGCACCTGCCCACAGGCTAAGAGCCGCAGCCGGCCGAAAGGTTCTTTCAGGCGCATGTTTCACGGCAGCGTTTACGGTGAATATGCGATTGCAGAACCGACTGGTCAGAATTGATTCGCCATGTGTCAGCAGCTGTTTATACTGCAACCCACCACGCCGTACTCAGCTGCACACCAAAAAATTCCAATAAAAGCTGCCTGCTCCGCTTTCATCGAAAACGGTCGCTGGCACGCGTATGCCTGATCAAAGCGTCAAGACGACCGACAGAGACCTTGCGCATGCCCCTCGCTTTGCTTGCACTCGCCGTTGCCGCTTTCGGCATCGGTACCACCGAATTCGTCATCATGGGCCTGCTGCCCGATGTCGCCCGCGATCTGGCCGTGAGCATTCCTCACGCTGGCCTGCTGATCACCGGTTACGCCCTGGGCGTGGTGTTTGGCGCACCGATCCTGGCGATCGGGACCGCCAACATGCCGCGCAAAGCGACACTGCTGGGCATGACGCTGATGTTCATTCTCGGCAACGTGCTCTGCGCGCTCGCGCCGAACTACGCGACGCTGATGGCCGCGCGGGTGGTCACGGCGCTGTGTCACGGTGCCTTTTTCGGCATCGGCTCGGTGGTCGCCGCCGGGCTGGTCGCGCCGAACAAACGCGCGCAAGCCATCGCAATGATGTTTACCGGCCTGACCCTGGCCAACGTCCTCGGCGTACCCTTGGGCACAGCGCTGGGCCAATACGCTGGCTGGCGCTCGACCTTCTGGGCGGTGTCGGTGATCGGCATTGTCGCCGCGCTGGCGCAGTGGTTGTGGTTGCCGAAACACATCGCGATGGACAAGGCCAACCTCGCCAGCGAATTCAAAGTACTGGGCAAGGCCAACGTGCTGCTGGCGCTGGGCATGAGCGTGCTGGCCTCGACCAGCCTGTTCAGCGTGTTCACCTATATCGCGCCGATTCTGCAAGACATCACTGGCGTCAGCCCCCACGGCGTGACGGTGATGCTGCTGTTGTTTGGGGTCGGCCTGACGGCGGGCAGCATGCTCGGCGGGCGTCTGGCCGATAGCCGCTTGTTGCCGTCACTCGTCGGCGTGGCGCTGGCAGTTGTAGTGATTCTCGCGGCGTTCAGCCAGACCAGCCGTTCAGTTATTCCAGCGGCGATCACCCTGGTGCTGTGGGGGTTTTTCGCTTTTGCGCTGTGCCCGATTCTGCAGCTGTTGATCATCGATCAGGCGCACGAAGCGCCGAATCTCGGTTCGACGCTGAACCAGAGCGCATTCAATCTGGGCAACGCGGCAGGCGCCTGGATAGGCGGACTCGTGGTCGCCAGCGGCGCGGATCTGGCGGACTTGCCATGGACCGGGGCGCTGGTTGGCGTGCTGACGGTGCTGACGGCGCTGCTGTTCATTTACCTGCAACGTCGGCGGGCGGTTGCGGTCAATGTGTCTGGCTGATGCTGGTGTGTCAGACGTGGCCCTCACCCTAGCCTCTCCCCGTGGGAGAGGGGACTGATCGGGGGACGCTCGACACCCACGCCGACTTGCTCGGCCCTCTCCCTCGGGAGAGGGTTGGGGTGAGGGGGCTGTTGAGTGGGACGCGCAATCCGAATGTGCCCTCAGCCACCCCCACCCCATCAAACCCCTGCGTCCAACCTCCGGTCGCGCTCCATTCACCCCTCATCCAAAGGACCCCGGATGCTTGAACTCGTCGCCGCTTTCATCTGCCTTACCACTCTCCTGACTTTCGTCAATTTCCGCTTCATCGGCCTGCCGCCGACCATCGGCGTGATGGTTACCGCCCTGCTGTTCTCACTGCTCCTGCAAGGCCTCAGCGTGCTCGGCTTTCCCGGCCTCGAAGACCGCGTGCAGCAACTGATCGGCCAGATCGATTTCGGCGATCTGCTGATGAACTGGATGCTCTCGTTCCTGCTGTTCGCCGGCGCTCTGCACGTCAACTTGAATGACTTGCGCAGCTACCGCTGGCCGATCGGCCTGCTGGCCACCTTCGGCGTACTGATTGCCACCGTAGTGATCGGCAGTCTGGCCTTCTACATTTTTGCCCTGTTCGGCTGGCACGTGAGTTTCCTCTACTGCCTGTTGTTCGGCGCGCTGATCTCACCGACCGACCCGATTGCGGTGCTCGGCGTGCTGCGTACCGCCAACGCCTCAAAACCACTGAAAACCACCATCGTCGGCGAATCACTGTTCAACGACGGCACGGCGGTAGTGGTCTTCACCGTGCTGCTGGGCATCGCGCAACTGGGCGAAACCCCGACCGTCAGCGCCACGGCCATGCTCTTCGTTCACGAAGCGATTGGCGGTGTGTTGTTCGGCGGGCTGATCGGTTATCTGGTCTATCGGATGATCAAAAGCGTCGAGCAGCATCAGATCACCGTGATGCTGACCCTGGCCCTGGTGATCGGCGGCTCGGCGATGTCCACCGAGTTGCACGTCTCGGCACCGATCGCGATGGTGGTCGCCGGTCTGATCATCGGCAACCTCGGGCGCAATCTGGCAATGAACGACATGACCCGCCGCTACCTCGACGGTTTCTGGGAGTTGCTCGATGACATGCTCAACGCGCTGCTGTTTGCGCTGATCGGCATGGAGCTGTTGCTGCTGCCATTCAACTGGCTGCACATGGCCGCCGCAGGCCTGCTGGCGGTGGCGATCCTGCTGTCGCGCCTGCTCACCGTGGCGCCGGCGATCCTCTTGCTGCGTCGCTGGCGCTCGGTACCGGCCGGTACCATCCGCATCCTGACCTGGGGCGGTTTGCGCGGCGGCGTCTCGGTGGCCCTGGCCCTGGCCCTGCCGCTGGGCCCGGAACGCGACCTGCTGCTGAGCATCACCTACATCGTCGTGCTGTCGTCAATCCTGCTGCAGGGCCTGACCATCGGCAAACTGGTCAAGCACGCAACGCGCAATGAGCCGGCCAGCGTGGCTGAGCCAGCCCACCACTGATCATTTTTTGATCGACTGCGGATCGGGCTCGACAGCCTGATCCGCAGATTCCTTCGGCGCACCGCTCTCGCTGCGAATCTGCGCATGGCTGATCAGCGCGAAGATGAAACTGCCGCCAATGATGTTCCCCGCCAGCGTCGGCCCGGCGAACACCGCCCAGAAATCACTCCACGGCAGCTCACCGGCAAAGACCAGATACGACACTTCCGCCGACCCGACCACGATGTGAGTGAAGTCACCCAGCGCCATGAAGTAAGTGATGAGGATGATGATCCACATCTTTGCGCTCTCCATGGACGGAATCATCCAGACCATGGTGGCGATCATCCAGCCGGAGACGATGCCCTTGGCGAACATCTGACTGGCACTGTGTTCCATGACCTTGCGGCCGATTTCGAGGAAAGCGACATCGGTCTTGCTGTCAAAGATCGGCAGTTCCAGCATCACGTAGGCGACCAGAATCGTCCCGCAGAGGTTGCCGACCAATACCACTGTCCACAGACGGATCAGTCGCAGGAAATTCTTCAGCGTCGGCTTGGTCATCACCGGCAGCACGGCGGTCAGGGTGTTTTCGGTGAACAGTTGCTGGCGCGCGAGGATCACCGCGAGGAAACCGGCGCAGTAGCCGAAACTGGCGATCACCTTGAATTCGTCGCCATCGGGCAGGCGCGAATTGAGCAATCCCATGCCCATCAGCGACAGGCCCATGGTCAACCCTGCCGCCAGCGCCGACCACCACAGCGCGGCAATGCTGCGCTCCAGTTCCTGATCGCCCTGGGTGCGGATGATTTCATGCAGAACGGCCGCGCGCGGCGGCTGGCTCTTCTCGACTTCGTGCTGCTCCTTGGCCGAGAGGTCGGGGGTCTTTTCGCTGGTGGGGGTGGTCATGGCGTGGCAACCGGTGGGGGGGATGTAGCTACGACCGTTGCGCTTCATGGCTGTTCAGTGGCCAGGCGAATCTTCGCTGAATGGGCTACCGCTTTCGCGAGCAGGCTCGCTCCCACAAGGATCACGCTGTACCTGTGGGAGCGAGCCTGCTCGCGAAGAATGCGCCGCCGAGGTTATTGAACGGCTTCGTCATCCTTGAACTGGTCTTTCACATATTTGATCTCGGTCCGCCCGTGCGGCGCCGGCAGGCCGTCTTCGCCGAGGTTGACGAACACCATCTTCTCGACGGTCAGGATGCTCTTGCGGGTGATCTTGTTGCGCACTTCGCAGGTCAGGGTGATCGAGGTGCGGCCGAATTCGGTGGCGGTGATGCCCAGTTCGATGATGTCGCCCTGGCGCGAGGCGCTGACGAAGTTGATTTCCGAGATGTACTTGGTCACGACGCGCTGGTTGCCCAATTGCACGATGGCGTAGATTGCCGCTTCTTCATCGATCCAGCGCAGCAGGCTGCCGCCGAACAGGGTGCCGTTGGGGTTGAGGTCTTCGGGTTTAACCCATTTGCGGGTGTGGAAATTCATGGGGGGGCTCCTGAATCGAGGCGGTTGGGCGTTAGGGGTATTGGCCCCCAGCTTCAAGTTTTAAGCTACAAGCTGCAAGTAAAAGCCGATCAGCTTGTCGCTTGCAGCTTGCAACTTGCAGCTCAAAGACAGCTATAATCGCCACCGTTTCAAAACGGTAATGATCGCTTGTTACCGTTTTCCCGCCACCTGTCCGAGGGGCGCTGCAGCAGGTTCGACCTGTCAGGCTCGGATGGGGCGTTGACCGGCCTGCGCCGGACACTAAACGCACAACGGCGCCCATTCGCATATATTACGAATGGAGGCTCTTCATGAGCGCTGTCAACACGCCTGCAGATTTTACCGATTACAAAGTTGCCGACATGTCCCTGGCTGCCTGGGGCCGTCGCGAAACCATCATCGCCGAATCGGAAATGCCTGCCCTGATGGGTCTGCGCCGCAAATACGCTTCCGAGCAGCCGCTCAAGGGCGCGAAAATCCTCGGCTGCATCCACATGACCATTCAGACCGCCGTACTGATCGAAACCCTGGTTGCCCTGGGTGCCGAAGTTCGCTGGTCGTCATGCAACATTTTCTCCACTCAGGATCAGGCCGCTGCCGCTATCGCTGCCGCCGGTATCCCGGTGTTTGCCTGGAAAGGCGAAACTGAAGAAGAGTACGAGTGGTGCCTGGAGCAGACCATCCTCAAGGATGGCCAGCCATGGGACGCCAACATGATCCTCGACGACGGCGGCGACCTGACCGAGCTGCTGCACAAGAAATACCCGCAAGTGCTCGATCGCGTTCACGGCGTGACCGAAGAAACCACCACTGGCGTACACCGTCTGCTGGACATGCTGGCCAAGGGCGAGCTGAAGATCCCGGCGATCAACGTCAACGACTCGGTGACCAAGTCCAAGAACGACAACAAGTACGGCTGCCGTCACAGCCTGAACGATGCGATCAAGCGCGGCACCGACCACCTGCTGTCCGGTAAGCAAGCGCTGGTCATCGGTTACGGTGACGTGGGCAAGGGCTCGGCTCAGTCGCTGCGTCAGGAAGGCATGATCGTCAAAGTGTCGGAAGTCGACCCGATCTGCGCCATGCAAGCCTGCATGGACGGTTTCGAACTGGTGTCGCCGTTCATCGACGGCATCAACGACGGTTCCGAAGCGAGCATCGACAAAGCGCTGCTGGGCAAGATCGACCTGATCGTGACCACCACCGGTAACGTCAATGTTTGCGACGCGAACATGCTCAAAGCCCTGAAGAAGCGCGCCGTGGTCTGCAACATCGGTCACTTCGACAACGAAATCGACACCGCTTTCATGCGCAAGAACTGGGCATGGGAAGAAGTGAAGCCACAGGTGCACAAGGTTCACCGCACCGGCGCTGGCAGCTTCGATCCACAGAACGACGACTACCTGATCCTGCTGGCCGAAGGCCGTCTGGTGAACCTGGGCAACGCCACCGGTCACCCGAGCCGCATCATGGACGGTTCGTTCGCCAACCAGGTTCTGGCACAGATCTTCCTGTTCGGCCAGAAATACGCCGACCTGTCGCCAGCACAGAAAGCCGAGCGTCTGACCGTCGAAGTGCTGCCGAAGAAACTCGACGAAGAAGTGGCCCTGGAAATGGTTCGCGGCTTCGGCGGCGTGGTCACCCAATTGACCAAGCAACAGGCTGACTACATCGGCGTGACCGTCGAAGGCCCGTTCAAGCCGCACGCTTACCGCTACTAACAGGCGCTTGCTCGCTCTCCCTGTGGGAGCGAGCCTGCTCGCGAAGGCGTATTAACATTCAACATTCGTGTTGTCTGACCCTGCGCTTTCGCGAGCAGGCTCGCTCCCACACGGGACTGCAGCGCCTCGAAGGTTCTTGTTTCCAAGGGTATGACCATGTCCCAAGACCGTCGCTACAGCTTCGAGTTTTTCCCGACCAAGACCGACGCCGGGCAAGAAAAGCTGCTCGCCACTGCCCGTCAGTTGGCCACCTACAACCCTGATTTCTTTTCCTGCACCTACGGCGCTGGCGGTTCGACCCGTGATCGCACGCTCAACACCGTGTTGCAGCTGGAAAGCGAAGTCAAAGTACCGGCCGCACCGCACCTGTCGTGCGTCGGTGACAGCAAGGACGACCTGCGCGGCCTGCTGAACGAATACAAGGCTGCCGGCATCAAGCGCATCGTTGCCCTGCGCGGTGACCTGCCGTCGGGCATGGGCATGACCAGCGGTGAGCTGCGTCACGCCAATGAGCTGGTGGAATTCATTCGTGAAGAAACCGCTGATCATTTCCACATCGAAGTTGCCGCTTACCCGGAGATGCATCCGCAAGCGCGCAACTACGAAGACGATCTCGCCAACTTCGTGCGCAAGGCAAAGGCCGGTGCCGACAGCGCGATCACCCAGTACTTCTTCAACGCCGACAGCTACTTCTACTTCGTCGACCGTTTGCAGGCGCTGGGCGTGGATCTGCCGATCGTGCCGGGGATCATGCCGATCACCAACTACAGCAAACTCGCGCGCTTCTCCGATGCCTGCGGTGCGGAAATCCCGCGCTGGATCCGCAAGCAACTGGAAGCCTACGGCGATGACACGCGAAGCATTCAAAGCTTTGGCGAACAAGTCGTCAGCGAGATGTGCGAACGCCTGCTGCAGGGCGGCGCACCGGGGCTGCATTTTTATTCCATGAACCAGGCCGAACCTAGCCTGGCCATCTGGAACAACCTGAAATTGCCGCGTTAAGCGTCAAATCAAAGTCAAAAGATCGCAGCCTTCGGCAGCGCCTGCATATTTCCCTGTAGGCGCTGCCGAAGGCTGCGATCTTTTGCTTTTAAGCCCGCGAAACAGAGCTTGTGCAGGCACTTTCTGGCTCTTTGGCGTTTCTCGTCGTAATCTCCAGCCATGCCTTTGATCACGCAGTTATTCACCGTGCTGGTTTTTGCTTGCCTGAGCTTCGCCGCTCGGGGCGAGAAGTTGCGTATTGTCACCGAGCCCTGGGCGCCGTACGTGTACGAACAGGGCGGGCAGAATCTCGGGCTGGACTACGAAACCACCGCCATCGTGTTCAAGCGTCTGGGCATTGAAGTCGAATGGCAGTTCCTGCCGTGGAAGCGCTGCCTGTCGATGCTCGAAACCGGTCAGGCCGACGGTGCGCTGGACATCTTTCACAGCGCCGAGCGCGACGCCACCCTGCTCTATCCCAGCGAACCGCTGTCCGACGTCGAATTCGTGATGTTCTACGCCAACGACCGGCCGCACCCTTTCAGCACCCTCGAACAACTCAAAGGCCTGACCATCGGCACCTCGCCGGGCTATCTGTATAGCCCTGACTTCAGCCAGTCGGAGCTGTTTACCCGGGAGCCGGCACCGACCCATGAAGCCAACTTCGGCAAACTGGTACGCGGGCGTATCGATCTGCTGATTACCGATCGCCGCGTCGGCCAGCATTTGCTCGATGAGCTGAATATTCGCGATCTGATCACTGAAAACCCGACAGTTATCAGTCGTCAAAGCCAGTTTCTGGCGGTTCGGCGCAATGCCGGTATGGATTTGCTCGTGCAGCGCTTCGGTGCCGAGCTCAAGCGTTTCAAGCGCGAACCGGCCTACGCCGAGCTCAGCGCGCGCTATGGCGCTGCGCCCGTCGACAATGCCTCACTGCGCTCAGCCACGGCCAGCGGCAAAACCGTTGAGCAGCAGGAAAGCAGCGCGCAGTGATTGCTCTGTTATACTCCGGCGTTCCCGCCAGGCTCACGCCCGGACGCCCGGAACCGTAACAGGCCTCACGACCCGCTACAGCGCAGCTTTCAGCCCGCGCGAGCGCTCCTGACGTGCCTTCGGAACCGCCGCTGGACCGGACGGGATTGCGTCCTCTTAAACGTGATTCGCGCCAGGCAAGACTCCCATTGGGCCAAGCCCTAACTAAAACAGGATTACTCATGTCCTTTGCTTCCCTCGGTCTCTCCGAGGCTTTAGTCCGTGCCATCGAAGATGCGGGCTATACCGAGCCTACTCCGGTGCAACAGCGGGCCATTCCCGCCGTGTTGCAAGGTCGCGACCTGATGGTGGCGGCTCAGACAGGTACCGGTAAAACCGGCGGCTTCGCCCTCCCGATTCTGGAGCGGTTGTTCCCCAACGGTCACCCGGACAAATCCCAGCGTCACGGCCCGCGCCAACCGCGCGTACTGGTCCTGACCCCGACCCGCGAACTCGCGGCCCAGGTGCACGAGAGCTTCAAGATCTACGCCCGTGACCTGAAATTCGTCAGCGCCTGCATCTTCGGCGGCGTCGGCATGAACCCGCAGGTCCAGGCCATGTCCCGTGGCGTCGACGTCCTCGTCGCCTGCCCGGGTCGCTTGCTCGACCTCGCCGGCCAGGGCAGCGTCGATCTGTCCCACGTGGAAATTCTCGTTCTCGACGAAGCCGACCGCATGCTCGACATGGGTTTTGTGCACGACGTGAAGAAAGTCCTCGCACGTCTGCCGGCCAAGCGTCAGAACCTGCTGTTCTCGGCGACTTTCTCGAAAGACATCACCGACCTCGCCGGCAAGCTGCTGCACAACCCGGAACGCATCGAAGTGACGCCGCCGAACACCACGGTCGAGCGCATCGAACAACGCGTGTTCCGCCTGCCCGCCAGCCACAAGCGTGCGCTACTGGCCCACCTGATCACCGCCGGCGCATGGGAACAGGTACTGGTCTTCACCCGCACCAAGCACGGCGCCAACCGCCTCGCTGAATACCTGGACAAACACGGCCTGCCGGCTGTGGCGATCCACGGTAACAAGAGCCAGAACGCCCGCACCAAAGCCCTGGCCGACTTCAAGGCCGGCGAAGTACGCATTCTCGTGGCCACCGACATCGCCGCCCGTGGTCTGGACATCGATCAGTTGCCGCATGTGGTCAACTTCGAGCTGCCAAACGTCGATGAAGACTACGTGCACCGTATCGGCCGTACCGGCCGCGCCGGTCGTTCGGGCGAGGCGATCTCGCTGGTCGCGCCGGACGAAGAGAAGCTGCTGAAAAGCATCGAGCGCATGACCAGGCAGAAGATTGCCGACGGCGATCTGATGGGCTTCGACTCCAGCACCATCGAAGCCGAGAAGCCGGAAGCCCGCGAGCGTCCGGACATCCGCAACCCGCGCAATTCCCGTGGTCCACGTGGCGATGGCCCGAATGGCGGCGGCGGTGGCGGCGGTCGCAAGGACAAAGGCAAAGACAAGGGCAAGGAAAAGCCGGCCGGTGAGCGTGGCGAGCGCCCTGCCCGTCAGCAGAAACCGCGCGAAGGCACCCCGAGCCGCGACCAGCGCCCGAGCCAGCCACCGCGTGCAGCGGCTGATCGTGCTCCGGACGAATTCCTCGACGACGATATCGATAACTTCGGTAACCGCGTCGATTACGTGCCCAAAGCCGCTCCTGCCGGTGGCCGTGGCCGTCGTCCGGGCGCACCTGCGCAAGGCGCAGGCACTGGCGCACCACGCGGTGGTCAGCCTCAAGGTCGCCAGAACGGTCCGCGCAACAGCAACGGCTCGAGCACCGGCACGCCACCGGCCAAACGCAGCGGCCCGCGCAATGGCGCTCCGCGTGACGGTCAGGGTCGTCGTGACGAATCCGCGCCACGCAACCGCCGCCCGGCCCGTGACGATCAGCCACGCAGCGAACCGGCCGTGCAGAACCCGCGCAGCAACGGCCCGAAGATCATGCACAAGGAATCGAAAGCCGACCGCTTCCCGACGCCTGAGCAGCTCGATCAACTGCCAAGCCGCCCGCGTGGTGAGAAACCAGCCTTGCTGACCCGTAATCGCTGAGTTTCAAGCCGCAATGAAAATGCCCCGACTCGATAGAGCCGGGGCATTTTTTTGAGCGCTGCAAATCTCTTTGTGTAGGAGCTGCCGAAGGCTGCGATCTTTTGATGTTGATTTTAAAGACCAAGATCAAAAGATCGCAGCCTTCGGCAGCTCCTACAGGGGATCTGTGTTGTGGCAAAAAAAAAGCCCCCGGCCTTTCGACCGGGGGCGTTTTCATGTGGCGGCGAAATTTATTTCGCTTTCACACCTTCAAACGAAACATACAGCTCGACCGCATCGGACTTCGGACCGAGGTCTTTCTGCTTGCCGAAATCGGAACGCTTGATGGTGGTGGTGCCTTCGAAGCCGGCACGGTAGCCGCCCCATGGATCCTTGCCTTCACCCAGGAAGGTGGCCTTGACGACAACTGGCTTGGTCACGCCCAGCAGGGTCAGGTCGCCGGTCACGTCAGCGGTGTTGGCGCCAGTAGACTTGACGCTGGTGGAAACGAAGGTGGCCTTGCCGAACTTGCTGGCGTTGAGGAAGTCAGCGCTGGCGATGTGCTTGTCGCGCTCGGCGTGGTTGGTGAACACGCTGGCAGTGTTGACGTTGAACTCGATCTTGCTGTCTTCAGGCTTGGCAGCGTCGAAGCTGAACTTGCCGTCGATGTCCTTGAAGGTACCGGTGATGTAGCTGTAGCCCAGGTGACTGATCTTGAAGTCGACGAAGGCGTGCTGGCCTTCCTTGTCTACTACGTAGTCAGCAGCCATTACGTTGGCGGACAGCACGGCAGAACCGATTGCCAGAGCGGCCAGAGTCTTTTTCAACATGCTTTCTTTTCCTTTGAGTCGAGGTTGAATTTCAGGCTTTGCGACCGAGCATTCGGGTAAGGGTCGCATCACGATCGATAAAGTGGTGCTTCAATGCTGCCAACGCATGGAGACCGGAAAAAATTACCAGTGCCCACGCCAGCCACAGATGAATCACCCCAGCGGTATCTGCCTGATCCGGTAGTCCGGAAAGCAGAGCAGGAACTTCAAACAGGCCAAACACCGGGATCCCGACACCGTCTGCGGTGGAAATCAGGTAACCGGCAATCATCACAGCGAACAGCGCCAGATACAGAAACCCGTGGCCGAACCTGGCGCCGATACGGGTCATCCGGCTGTAGCTTTGCAGCGTAGGCGGCGGTGGGCTGATGAAACGCCACAGCACCCGCAGCACCATCACACCCAGCAGCACCAGGCCGATGCTCTTGTGCAGATCCGGCGCGTCTTTGCGCCAGGTGCTGTAGTAATCCAGCCCGACCATCCACAGACCCAGCGCAAACAGCCCGAAGACCACCAGCGCCACGCCCCAGTGCATGAAGATGCTGACCCAACCATAGCGCGAAGAAGAATTACGTAGCTGCATTGCCCAAATCCTGTGAGAACTGCGAACCAAGACTAGCGAGTTATCTATCGAATTAAAGCGGAAAATTTTGCTTTGAAATATCGAGAAATACGATCAAGAGTCTGGTAGTGACGAGTTAAGAAAAGATTAAAGGCAAAAGTGTGGCGGAATGTCAGGTGGCAGATCCTGATGATGCGCTGTCTGGACAGGCCTCATCGCGGGCAAGCCCGCTCCCACAGTGGTTAGTGGCGTGCACAAATCCCGCGTTTACCTCAGAAACCTGTGGGACCTGGCTTGCCAGCGATGGGGCCCTCACAGGCAAAAAAAAGCGCGGCATATACGCCGCGCTTTTTCATTCACCGCAAAGCCTTACTGCGCCTTGGTCTCGGTCGTTGCAGCAGGCTTGGCCGCTGGTTTCTTCGCCGGCTCAGCCTTCTTTGCCGCCGGTTTGGCAGCCGGCTTTTTCGTTTCGGTCTTGGCCGCAGGCTTCTTCGCCGCTGGCTTGGCCGCTGCTTTCTTCGCTGGCTCGGCTTTTACCGGCGTCGCTGGCTTCGGCGCTTCCACCGGAGCTGGCGCAGGTGCCGGGGTCGGCGCAGGCGCTGGAGCGGCCGGAGCAGGTGCTGGCTCTGGCGCTTTCACAGGCTCAGGCTTCTTCTCGTCATCCGAACCGCCAAACAGGTTGCTGAAGAAGTTGCCCTTCTTCGCTGCCACCGCGCCCGCCGCGCCTGCCGCTGCAGCGGCCGGAACCACTTTGGCTGGCTCGAACGATTTGCCGGCCGCCAGATCTTCAACCTGACTGGCCGCACGCTGGCCGGTGCGCAGCGCTCCTTCCAAGGTGCCCGGGTACAAGGTGTCGGTGTGTTCGCCGGCGAACGCTACGCGTTGCAGCGGACGTTCCCACAGGCGCCAGAACTTGCTGATCTGCCCCGGGCCGTAAGCCAGGTAGGCGCCGCCCATCGACGGGTCGGTGCTGTAGCGGCGGATTTCATAACCGGTGAACGAGCCACGGGCCTGTGGATAAAACGCATGCAGACGGATCAGCACCTGATCGACCATCTGCTTGTCGCCGAACGCCTGCATCACACGGGCGTTGTCGCCAGACAGGTTGATCACCACATTGGCGCCGCCCTTCAGCGCCGGTTCGATCCAGAGCATGCCTAAACCTGCGTTGCTGTAGATCTCGCCGGACATGCGCGACTTGCTTTCCCACACTGGCGTCTTGAACTTCAGCATGATCTGGTCGCGCCAGCCGTAGTTGGTGCCTTTGATCGCCGCCAGGTGCTGGGCATCCAGCGCCGGGGTCAGCGCGATCTTGTTCAGTGCGCGCAACGGCACGGCCAGCACCACGTAGTCAGCCTGATAACCGACGCTGCCGACTTTGACGGTCACGCCGTCCTTGTCCTGGATGATGGCCGAGACCGGCGAGCTGGTCTTGATGGTCTTGATCTGTTTGACGAAGGCCTGGGCCAGCACCTGGCTGCCGCCGACCAGACGCGAGGCGCGCAGGTCGCGGTCGGAGACGCCGCGATAGACGCGGTTCTGCTGAGCGAAATACAGCAGCGACAGACGCGAAGGTTCGTCGTAGTGGGTGCGAATGTCCTGGTTGATCAACTGACGCGCGGTGGCCGGCAGGTTCTGCTTGTCGAGCCAGCTCGATACGGTGATCTGGTCCAGCGCATGCAAAGTGGCGGTCGCCGCCGGATTCTGCGGATCGTCGATCGAACGCGCCAGATCGTCGAGGGTTTTCTGGTAGCGCTTGAGCGCATCGGCGGTGGCTGGCTGCTTGGTGGCCAGATCAGCAGCGGAGAAATAATCGCCGTCGATCAGATAACCCGGCGTACGCACGAATTCCGGCGCCGGCGTAGTGCCGAGCTTGAAGGTCGACACGTACTTGTTCAGCACCGGCTGGGTCTTGTCGTTGCCGATCCACTCGCTGGTGGCCATGCCCGAGCGCCCGCCCAGGCTCGGCTTGGCTTCCAGCAGGGTGACCTGCCAGCCTTTGTTCTGCAGTTCGTAAGCGGCGGTCAGACCCGACAGGCCGCCGCCGATCACGATTGCGGTTTTATCCTTGGCCAGCGCCGTAACGCTGAACAGCCCCAACATCACCAGCGCACAGGCGCGCAGCCAACCGACAGACATTCAGCGAACTCCGGAAAAACATGTGGGAAAAGCAGTTATGCGAGTCAGACGACTCAAAGAACCGCGAAGAATACGTTAGCCATCAAAACGCCGCCAGCGACGTCTATCGGCTCAGACAAAGTAGCTCAATCGACACAATGGGTTGTTCCTGCGCGATGCATTGCATAGGCTTGCGCGATTGTTCGCCCGCGCCTGACGCGAGCCGCCTCGAGGAGACTGTAAATGGGCCTGAATAACCAGTGGATGCAACGCGATCTTGCGGTGTTGTGGCATCCCTGCACCCAGATGAAAGACCACGAACAGCTGCCACTGATCCCGATCAAGCGCGGCGAAGGCGTCTGGCTCGAAGACTTCGAAGGCAAGCGCTACCTCGACGCGGTCAGTTCCTGGTGGGTCAACGTGTTCGGCCACGCCAACCCGCGCATCAACCAGCGCATCAAGGATCAGGTCGATCAACTCGAGCATGTGATCCTTGCCGGTTTCAGCCACCAACCGGTGATCGAGCTGTCCGAGCGTCTGGTGAAAATGACCCCGCAAGGCTTGAACCGGGTGTTCTACGCCGATAACGGTTCGTCCTGCATCGAAGTCGCGCTGAAGATGAGCTTTCATTACTGGCTCAATCGCGGCCAGCCGAACAAGAAACGCTTCGTCACCCTGACCAACAGCTACCACGGTGAAACCATGGCAGCGATGGCGGTCGGCGATGTGCCGCTGTTCACCGAGACCTACAAAGCCCTGCTGATGGACACCATCAAAGTGCCCAGCCCGGATTGTTATCTGCGTCCCGACGGCATGGGCTGGGAAGAACATTCGCGCAACATGTTTGCCGCCATGGAACAGACACTGGCGCAAAACCATGACAGCGTCGCGGCAGTGATCGTCGAGCCGCTGATTCAGGGCGCGGGCGGCATGCGTATGTATCACCCGGTCTACCTCAAGCTGTTGCGCGAAGCCTGCGACCGCTATGGCGTGCACCTGATCCACGATGAAATCGCCGTCGGCTTCGGCCGCACCGGGACGATGTTCGCCTGCGAACAGGCCGGCATCCGCCCGGACTTCCTCTGCCTGTCCAAAGCCCTCACCGGCGGCTACCTGCCGCTGGCCGCATGCCTGACCACCGACGAGGTCTACAGCGCGTTCTACGACGACTACCCGACCCTGCGCGCCTTCCTCCACTCGCACAGCTACACCGGCAACCCGCTGGCCTGCGCGGCGGCATTGGCGACGCTGGATATCTTCGAGCAGGACAACGTCATCGAGAATAACCAGGCGCTGGCTCAGCGCATGGCCTCGGCGACCGCGCATCTGGTCGATCACCCGAACGTCTCCGAAGTGCGCCAGACCGGCATGGTGCTGGCGATCGAGATGGTCAAGGATAAAGCCACGAAAGAGGCCTACCCTTGGCAGGAGCGTCGTGGCCTGAAGGTGTTCCAGCATGCGCTTGAGCGAGGCGCGTTGTTGCGGCCGCTGGGCAGCGTGGTGTATTTCCTGCCGCCGTATGTGATCACCCCGGAGCAGATCGACTTTCTGGCCGAAGTGGCCAGTGAAGGTATTGATATCGCTACGCGTGACAGCGTCAGCGTGGCGGTGCCGAAAGACTTCCACCCGGGATTCCGCGACCCGGGCTGATTCGCCTTGCTTGAGATTTGCGGTGGCTGGACTGCCGCTTTCGCGAGCAGGCTCGCTCCCACAGGGGAATGCATTTCAAGTGTGGGAGCGAGCCTGCTCGCGAATGAAGTCGACACCGATCCAACTGATTCATATCTTTCCAGAGACCCGAAATGAGACTGTCCCGCTTCTTTATCGACGCCCCGCTGAGCACCGGCGAACACGAACTGCCGGAAGCCCAGGCGCACTACATCAGCCGCGTGCTGCGCATGGCCGAGGGCGATGCCGTGCAATTGTTCGACGGCTCCGGCCATGAGTTTCGCGGATCGCTGGTGGACGTCGGCAAGAAGCGCGTGGTCGTGCAGATCGACGAGCAATTCGCCGGGCAAGTCGAATCGCCGCTGCAGATCCACCTCGGCCAGGGCCTGTCCCGGGGCGAGCGCATGGATTGGGCGATTCAGAAAGCCACTGAACTGGGCGTGACGCAAATCACACCGATCTTCAGCGAACGCTGCGAAGTCCGCCTCAAGGACGAACGCGCCGACAAGCGCTTGCTGCACTGGCGTCAGGTGGCGATCAGTGCCTGCGAACAGTGCGGGCGCTCACGGGTGCCGGTGATTCATCCGCCAGTGTTGCTGGCGGACTGGCTCAAGCAGACCGAAGCCGAGTTGAAACTGGTCCTGCACCCGGTGGCCGAGCCGCTGGTGAGCCATGCCAAACCGGCGACGCTGGCCTTCCTGATCGGGCCTGAAGGTGGCTTGACGGATGGCGAAGTCGAGCAGGCCAAAGGCAACGGCTTTCACGCCGCCCGCCTCGGCCCACGCGTGCTGCGCACCGAGACCGCGCCGGTGGTGGCATTGGCGGTAGCTCAACAATTGTGGGGTGATTTCTAGGCCCCTTCGCGAGCAGGCTCGCTCCCACATTGGATCTCCAGTGACCACAGATTTTGTGAACACTCTAGTTACAATGTGGGAGGGGGCTTGCTCCCGAAAACGGTGTGTCATTCAACAAATGAGGTTGACTGACCTGGCGCCTTCGGGAGCAAGCCCCCTCCCACAGTCATTGCGTTCACAGGACGTAAAACAGAATCGCAACAAAGTGCAGCAGACTCCCGGCAATCACGAACAGATGCCAGATGCCATGGGCATGCCGCAGCCGGTGATCCAGGGCAAAAAAGATAATCCCCACCGTATACAAAACCCCGCCTGACGCCAGCCAGGCAAACCCCGCCGTGCCCAATGCAGCGATCAGCGGCTTGACCGCGACCAGCACGATCCAGCCCATCACCGCGTAAATCACGATCGACAGAATCCGTGCCTCGGAGCGCGGTTTTATCTCTTGCAGGATGCCGATCAGCGCCAGCCCCCAGACAATCCCGAACAGCGTCCAGCCCCACGGCCCGCGTAACGTCACCAGGCAGAACGGCGTGTAGCTGCCGGCGATCAGCAGGTAGATCGAAAAGTGATCGACCTTCTTCATGATCGCTTTCTTGCGCCCGCGCACGCTGTGGTACACGGTCGAAGCGCTGTAGAGCACCAGCAAAGTGAAGGCGTAGATCGCCACGCTGACAATCTTCCACGGGCTGCCGTCCAGACAGGCAATCACCAGCATCCAGACCCCGCCGACAAAAGCCGCCACCGCCCCGACCAAATGCGTCCAGGCGTTGAGTTTTTCTCCGTGATACATGTGTCACTTACCTCAATATTCATTACCGCAGCGCGCAAGGCTCGGGCCTTGAGCGTAAAAGCGCAATGTTTCTGTTCAAAGCCAAGATCAAAAGATCGCAGCCTTCGGCAGCTCCTACAGGTGATCGCATTCCAATGTAGGAGCTGCCGAAGGCTGCGATCTTTTGATCTTCAAGGCACAATCGACGCATTCCAAAAAGAGTCCGCGCCATGCTGATCGACGAAGAATTGACCCTGAAAAAACTCGAGGTGTTCCTCGCCTTCATGCGCACCGGCAACCTCGCCCGCGCCGCCGCCGAACTGCAGACCAGCAACGTCAGCGTGCACCGCGCCATTCATTCTTTGGAAAACGCCCTGCGCTGCCCGCTGTTCAAACACGAAGGGCGCAACCTGACGCCGCTGGAAAGCGCCTATGTGCTGGAAGAACGTGCGCAAAAACTGATTAACGACGTTGTCGACAGCGTGCGTCTGACCCGCGAAGCCGCCGGGTTCTCCGCCGAGCGTTTCAAGCTCGGCTCGCTGTACTCGCTGACGGTGAAGACCGTGCCGCAATTGATCATGGGCCTGAAAATCCGCCGCAGCGAACTCAACATCGACCTGATCCTCGGCTCGAACATCGACCTGCTCTACAAGCTGAAAAACATGGAAGTCGACGCGATTCTGGTGTCGCTGGACGACAGCATCAACGATCCGGATTGCGAGCAGATTGCGCTGTTTTCCGACGACATTTTCCTCGCCACCCCGGCGGATTCAAAATTCGCTCAGCGCAGTGAAGTCGATCTGGCGGAAGTGCGCGATGAAACCTTCATCACCCTGACCCAGGGCTTTGCCACGCATCAGGACGGTGTGCGGGTGTTCAAGCAGGCGGGGTTCGAGCCGAAGGTGGCGATGCAGGTCAACGACATCTTCACTTTGCTGAGCATGGTCAGCTCCGGGGTGGGGTACGCCTTGTTGCCGGGGCGGATTGCGGCGGTGTACGAGAATCGGGTGAAGCTGATTCCGTTGCAGGAGAAGTACCGGTTGCAGCAGCACATTGGCGTGGTGTTTCTCAAGGCCAAGGAGCGCGATCCGAACTTGTTGGCGTTGCTGGCGGAGTGTCGGATGTATGCCAATCGGCAGGCCTGATACCGAGTCGCCCCCTTCGCGAGCAGGCTCGCTCCCACAGGAAAATGCATTCCAACTGTGGGAGCGAGCCTGCTCGCG